>DATDRI010000049.1:0-2814 GCA_035291825.1 Vicinamibacteria bacterium
ATCGTGCACGTCAGCGCGCCCGACACGAGCATGATCGACTTAATCTTGGCAACAATCCAATTCATGATTCTCCTCTAGCTTGGCCGTGCGGGGGCACCGCGACATCCTCGAGCGGTATCGCCGCGGCACAGAGCGGGCATTCGTCTGGCACCCAAAGCTCGTAGGGGAGTTGTACCATGGGTATCACGGGCACGCGCTCCTGCGCAAAGAATTTCAAAGCCACAGTGCCCAGCACCAAGAGCGCCCCGACAACAGTGGGGCGAGCGCCATGGGCCCGCAGCTCCGCATACGTGCCGCGCGCCGCCGAGCCGGCACTGACGACGTCGTCGACGATGGCGACCCGCTTTCCACGAGCTCGCTCATGCAAACCTCGAGGAAGGCGGTACTCGGCCCGATAGAATCCCTCGCCTTCTGGCGGCAGCATTCGCTCCGCAAAGAAGAACTCTACTTGAAGGGTAGAGGCGAGCATCTGCGCCAGGAATGCGCCGCCAACCATCGGTCCGCACACGGCGGCAAGGTCGTGCGCTCGGAGTGACTCAGCCAGCCCATCTACGAGCGGACGGACCTTGTGCGGCTCGACGAACAACGTGTCCAGATCGAGCCATAGCTTGCCATGGTGTCCTGACTCGAGTCGAAAGTGCCCTTCCCGGGTGGGTACCAGGCTCAGGAAGTCTTGGTCCATCGCTCAGGCTTTCGTTTCAACATCCCTATTCCTGCCGAACACCGTGCTCGCTTCATTCCCAGAACACGAGGTGAGCGTACCAGGCGAACGTCATGAAGGCGTTGGACAGGATCACTAGCACTGTCGTCTGAGCTAAGACCGGCACTCTTTCTGACTCCTGAATCCTGTTTACTGGCCTGTCTGACGGTAAGCAGACGTCATGGGCAAGAACTCTCGATCGCGCATCAACCTTCCGCACCCGCGCGCCGGATCCTACGAAGTGCGTCGGCTTCCATCTGTTGTGCGTGGTAGAGCTCCCATCGTAGCTGCAGATTCATCCAGAACGCTGGCGAGTTGCCTAGAAACTTTGACAAACGCAGAGCGGTCGCTGGAGTTATCCCTCGCCGCTTGTTGATCAACTCGTTCTCTCTACCGAAACACGGTATCGCCAACGGGCTTCCAACAGTAACCGGATGCGCCGAGGTTCAGCGGCGGGATCTCCCGATCGCAAAAAGGGTTTGGTCGGAGCGGATGAACATCTCGCCGTCGGATACCGCGGGAGTGGCCATGGTGCGCTCGCCCAGAGAATTGGTGCTCAGGACCTTGTACTCGGGGCCGGCAGCAACCACCGTCGCTTCTCCGTCCTCGCTGAGGGCATAGATCCGATCCTCGGCGGCGATGAGGCTCGCATAGTAGTCTCCGCTGGCGGGGAGTCTTTCCTGCCACACCTCTTCGCCGGTGCGGGCGTTGAGGCAGGTCATGATGCCCCCGTTTCTCACCATATAGAAGTAGTCTCCCAAGACGACCGGCGAGGGAATGTAAGGTGTGGAGCGATCGTAGTGCCAGGCCACGTGCGTCGTGGTGATGTCGCCACGTCCCCCCGGGCGGATGGCCATGCCGACGCTACCCCCCGGACCACCGGAGACCACGTAAAGGAGCCCGTGCGCCGTCACCGGGGTCGGGGCCACCCAGGTGGTGAGACCGTTCACCTGCCAAATCTCCCGGCCATTCTCCGGATCGTACGCCCTCACCGTGTGGCTTCCGCTCACCACGATCTGATCCCGTCCCTCTACGTTCCAGATCACCGGTACCGGCCAGGAACGCTCCACGTTGGGGCGCGGCGTTTTCCAGACCTCCTTGCCCGTGGTCTTGTCCACCGCCAGCAGGAAGTCCTCGGCGTCGCTGTCGGAAAGGAGAATGAGCTTGTCTCGGTAGAGCACGGGACTGCTAGCGAATCCCCATTCGTTGGGATAGGGACCCAGGTCCTTCTCCCAGACGACGTTTCCATCGAAGTCGAAAGCGGTCAGCCCCTTTTGGCCGAAGTAGACGTAGACCAGCTCGCCGTCGGTGACCGGCGTGGGCGAGGCGGGGGCGTTTGTGCTGTGCAGCGGCGCGATCGCATCGACCACCACCTCCCGCTCCCACAGCACGCGTCCCGTTTGCTTGTCGAGAGAGAGGACCAGGAGCTGGCCGGCTGGCCACCCGAGCCTACTCATCAGGCGCGCCATCATCCCCGTCGACTCCGGCCTGAAGGCCGTCAGAAAGATGCGATCCCCCCAAATGATCGGCGAGGAGTGCCCCGGTCCGGGAAGCGGAGTCTTCCAACGAACGTTCTCCGTTGCGCTCCAGCTCACCGGCAGGTTCGTCTCCGGCGTCCGGCCTTGATCCGGACCGCGAAACTGGGGCCAGTTGTCGGCAAACAGCAACGTGGGAAAGAGCAGTGCGAGAGTTGCGGCTCGGGAGACACTTAGTGGCATCCTCTGTCCTTTCATCTTTTCCCTCCAAAGAAAGTATGCACATCGGGCTCCTGGTGGGTCAAGGCGGGTGCGGAATCGTCTCTCGTCGGTGGCTGTTCACGGACGCATGTGAGACAATGCCCCATTGAGGGCGGGCGTGATGTCCCCCTTCGTTTCCGTCCCAACGACAGCTACTGAATCGGTGTCGGATTCCACTTTCTCACGCGTGGCCAGGAGAGTCTATCTCTCTGTCGCGCTTTTCTGCCTCCTAGCGGGAACGGGAAGAGCCCAATCCAGCCTGCCGACCGAGGACGTGTTCCAGCGGTTCTCCAACCGGGTGGTCAAGATAGAGGTCGAGGAGAAGGGTTCGGCGGCCAAGTCGTCCATCGGCTCGGGATTCTATGTCACCGCCCAGGG
>DATDRI010000050.1:0-8187 GCA_035291825.1 Vicinamibacteria bacterium
AAACTAGTTATACTTGAGTGCTCATGGCAGAAAGCAGGATTTTCCAGAAAGGGCTCGGACTGAAATCCGAAGTCAAGGGACCCCTTCAGAAGGACTACAAGGGCTGGATCGTCGACCTCGCCCGGGCCCACGATTTCCGACTGCAGGCGGGCGATCTGAGCCTTCGCCTGGCTAAGGAGTTCGGCTTCTGCTACGGAGTAGACCGTGCGGTCGAGTACGCCTATGAGGCCCGCACACGTTTCCCTGACCGCGACATCTACATCACTGGCGAGATCATCCATAACCCCTACGTCAACCGACGCCTGGAGGAAATGGGAATCCGTTTCCTGACCGGGCCCTACGGCACTCCGGAGAAGTTCGAAAAGTTAACCACTAGCGACGTCGTCCTGCTGCCAGCTTTCGGCGTCAGCACCTCGGAGATGGAGATACTGAAAAGTCACGGCTGCATACTCGTCGATACCACCTGCGGCTCGGTGCTGAACGTTTGGAAGAACGTCGAACGCTACGCCAGCAGTGGCTTCACCTCCATCGTGCACGGCAAGTACTGGCACGAGGAGACCAAAGCCACCGTCTCTCGAGCCACCCGCTTCCCGGGGGGCCACTACCTGGTGGTACGGAACATGGAAGAGGCGCAGGAAGTCTGCAGGTACGTCGAGCGGGGCGGAGATGCGAACGCCTTGCTGAAAGACTTCGCCTCCGCTTGTTCTTCCCACTTCGACCCGGAGCGCCACCTGCAGAAGATCGGAATCGCCAATCAAACCACCATGCTGAGCTCTGAATCCTTGGCTATCGAAGAAGCATTGCGGAAGGCGATGGCCCGCCGATACGGGGAAGGCGAGCTCAAAGAGCGCTTTCGCTCCTTCGACACCATCTGCAGCGCCACCCAGGAGCGGCAGGACGCGGTCATCGCTCTGACCCGGGAAAAGGTCGATTTGATGCTGGTGTTGGGTGGCTACAACAGCAGCAACACAACGCACCTGGCAGAGATCTCTTCACAGTACAACCCCACCTACCACATTGCGGACTCGAATTGTCTCGTGTCGGCGACGGAGATTAGACACAAACCGGTGCATGGAGCCGAGGAGGTGGTGACGCGCGACTGGTTGCCGGCTAAACCCCTCACCGTGGGAATCACCGCCGGCGCTTCGACTCCCGACGTGAAGGTGGACGAATCTATCGAGCGGCTTATTTCCTTTCGCGGACTCAGCCTTTCCGAGCTGGGACCCGCCTAGAGCCATCGGCCCTTACCGGCCGGTAGGTTGAGTGCTGTGCCTCACTGGACTTCCCCTTGCGACGATTCATATATAATGACCCCTGGGAAGGGGGACACTATCGGCAGCTGGAGAACGCCTCTCTGGTACCGGCGGAGATTTCTACGCGCGTTCAGCTTGTTCTTTGATCGCGTTCACTAATCACGCCGGGTGCAGGGAGGAAATCCCTTTTCACCCCTGGAAGGGGATTTCTACTCGGGTCGTTCCGGTTCGTCGATAGCGGTCAGCCAGACTGGAGGACGTTCCTGGTGTGAGGTCGAGACCCGCCGAAGCTCGACCGGACAGGAACGCAGGAGTAACAAAGAGGGGGGCGCATGGACAGTGGCATGAGACCACAAGTGGAGCCAGCCAATCCGGTGAATGCCAAGCACCCCGAGCCGGAACGAGTGGCTCGCTACCAAGGTCTCGACCGCGACTCGCTCCTCGGCGCCTTTCGCCTCATCCTCTTGTCGCGTGCCATCGACGACAAGGAGATCCAACTCAAACGTCAGAACAAGATTTTCTTTCAGATTAACGGGGTGGGCCACGAGGCGGTGCAAGTAGCGGCGGGCATGCTACTGAGGCCAGGCTACGATTGGTTCTATCCCTACTATCGTGACCGCGCACTCACTCTTACTCTCGGCACGACCCCCTTCGAGCAGTTTCTCAGCGCGGTGGGAGCGGCCGCCGACCCTTCCTCGGGAGGACGGCTGATGCCCTCCCACTGGGGCCAGCCCAAACTTCACATCCTGAACCAGTCGAGTCCCACCGGCACGCAGTTCGTCGAGGCGGTGGGAGCCGCCAAGGCCGGGCAATATCTGGCGGCGGTGAACGAAATTCGCGAACTGAAAAGCACGTCCCACAACGACGAGATCGTCTACGTCTCCGCGGGCGACGGGTCGACGAGTGGGGGCGAGTTCTGGGAGTCCCTCAACAACTCCTGCCTCAACAAGCTTCCGGTTCTCTTTCTGATAGAAGACAACGGCTATGCTATTTCGGTTCCGGTGGAGGCACAGACCGCGGGAGGGAACATCTCCCGGTTGGTCGGCAACTTTCCCGACTTGTTCGTGACCGAATTCGACGGCTGCGATTTCGTGGAAAGCTACGGGCGGCTCAAGGACGCCGTCGCCTATCTACGAGCCGGAAACGGACCGGCCTTGGCCCACGCGCACGTCATCCGACCCTATTCCCACTCCCTATCGGACGACGAGCGAAACTACAAGACAGAGAAGGAGAGGGCGGAGGAGGCCAAACGGGATCCGCTCAGAAAGATGCGCGGCTTTCTCCTGCAAGAGGGACTGGCTACCGAAGAGGAACTGGAGGCAGCCAAAGCGTCCGTCGATCGAGAGGTGAACGAAGCAGCCGACCAGGCGCTCCAGATGCCCGGCCCCGACAGGCGGACCCTCTACGTTCATCTTTACAGTCCCAGAGTCGATCCAACTTCCCGCGACTTCGAGACCGAGCCCGTCTTCTCCGGAAAAGAAGGAACCATGGTCGATCTCCTCAACGCCTGCCTGCGCGACGAGATGGCGTGCAATCCTCGGATGGTGATCTTTGGCGAAGACGTGGCCGACGCCACCCGGGAAGAGGCCCTGGAGCAGGTCAAGGGTAAAGGGGGCGTCTTCAAGGTCACTCTCGGATTGCAAAGGCGCTTCGGCAGTCACCGGGTCTTCAACACTCCCATCGCCGAGGCGAGCATCGTAGGCATGGCCATGGGAATGGCCACCCGAGGCTTGAAGCCGGTAGCGGAGATCCAGTTCTTCGATTACATCTGGCCGGCCTACATGCAGATACGCAACGAGTTCTCCACCCTCCGTTGGCGGTCGAATGGTGCCTTCTCCTGTCCGGCCGTGATCCGGGTACCCACCGGCGGGTATCTGACCGGGGGTTCGATCTATCACAGCCAGTCGGGGGAAGTATTGTTCACTCATCTCCCCGGTCTGCGGGTGGTGATGCCCTCCACCGCACTCGATGCCAATGGCCTGCTGAGGACCGCGATCCGCTGCGACGACCCCGTCTTGTTTCTGGAGCACAAGCACTTGTATCGCCAGACATACAACAAGAGCCCGTACCCCGGGCCGGACTACATGATTCCCTTCGGCAGGGCCAGAAAGGTTCAGGAAGGCTCTGACCTCACGGTCATCACCTACGGAGCGTTGGTGCTGAAGACTGTCCTGGCAGCCAAAAGGATCGGCGAGGAGAAGGGAGTCTCGGTGGAGATCCTCGACCTTCGGTCCTTGTCACCCTACGACTGGGAGGCCATTGCCGAGTCGGTCAAGAAAACCAGTCGGGCCCTGGTGGCCTATGAGGACACGCGTTCCTTCGGCTATGGAGCCGAGATCGCCGCCCGAATTTCCGATGAGCTCTTCGACTGGCTGGATGCCCCGGTTCGCCGCGTGGCAGCCCAAGACATGTGGGTCCCTTATCATCCCGATCTCGAAGACGCGATGCTCCCCCAGACTCAGGACCTGCTGCAGGCCATGGACGAGTTGGCGAGTTACTAGGAACCGGGCACCGGCCTTTGCGCCGCTTGCCGAAGTGACGAGCGTCAGTGACCCCTTCCACGATGAGGCTGCCATGAGCACGGACCTTCAGGCCGCTGCCCAGCGATACCCCAGCGGCCTCACCATTCTCAGCGAAGAAGAGAAGATGTTCCGCGACATGGTCGGGAAGTTCGCGGAAAAAGAGATCGGCCCGCTCGTTTCCAAGATGGACCGGGAGATGGCGATCGAGCCCTCTCTCATCCCCAAGCTTTTCGAGATCGGGCTGATGGGAATCGAGGTTCCCGAGACCTACGGCGGCTCCGGCTCGAGTTTTTTCATGGCGGTTCTGGCGGTAGAGCAGATCTCGCGGGTGGACGCCTCCCTGGGGGTCCTGGTAGACGTCCAGAACACTCTGGTCAACAACGCCCTGATGCGCTGGGCGACCGAGGAGCAGAAGAAACGTTACTTGCCCCGGCTGGCCTCGGACACGGTGGGAGCCTACGCCTTATCCGAGCCTGACTCCGGATCGGATGCCTTCGCCCTTTCGACGCGCGCCGTCCAGGATGGCGAGCAATACCGCTTGACCGGAAGGAAGCTCTGGATCACCAACGGTGAGGAAGCCGGGCTGTTCATCATTTTCGCCACCATCAATCCGGGCGCCGGTTACCGCGGCATTACCGCCTTCCTGGTGGAGAGGGACTTCCCCGGGTTTCGAGTGGGCAAGAAAGAAGACAAGCTGGGCATCCGCGCCTCGAGCACCAACGAGCTGATTCTCGACGACTGCCAGGTTCCCCAAGCCAACATTCTTGGCGAGCCGGGTAAGGGTTACAAGATCGCCATGGAGACTCTCAACGAGGGTCGCATCGGCATCGGTGCTCAGATGATCGGCTTGGCGCAAGGCTCCCTCGAGCACGGAATCCGATACGCTAAGGAAAGACAGGCCTTCGGTCAAGCGATCGCCAAGTTTCAGGCGATCCAGTTCCAGATCGCGCGCTGCGCCACCGATCTAGAGGCGGCTCGACTCCTGGTCTACAACGCCGCCCGGCTCCGAGACGGCGGACACCCGTTCTTGATGGAGGCGGCGATGGCCAAGCTCTTCTCCTCGGACGCCGCCGAACGGGTCACCTCTCAGGTGATCGAGATCTACGGGGGCTACGGATACACCAAGGACTTTCCGGCCGAAAAATACTGGCGCGATGCCAAGATCGGGAAGATCTATGAAGGTACCTCCAACATGCAGCTCGGCACCATCGCCAAATCTCTCCTGGGCAAAGACTAGAGAGGCAGCCCCCAGCTCCAAGGTCAAGCCGGAGCACCAGCTCCCCTTTCACCCATGAGTGACTGCCGGCTACTTGAGAGCGCTCGCCAGCTCGGTGATGTGGGCGGGCGTGGTGCCGCAGCACCCGCCCACCACTCGCACCCCCATGTCCACCCAGGTTCGTGCCACCTCCGCGTACCGGCTCGGCGAGAGCTCGTCGGTGAAGCTCCAGCCCTTTTCGTATTCCGGGCCCCCCATGTTCGCATAGGCCCCCACCGGAAAGGGAAGCTGGGCCGTCAACAGTTTCCCGATGGCCTTAGTAATAACGCGATAGTTAGCGCAGTTAACCATCACCGCCAGCGGCCCTCGTGATTCCAACAGGCGAGCCATCTCGGCGAGAGACTGGCCGCCCAGAAGCGTGCCATCCTCTCGCGGAATGACACTGACGAGATACGGGGTCCCCGTGCCTTCCGCCGCCCGCGATGCGGCGTCGATCTCCTCGATGGTCCCCATGGTTTCCACTAGTAACAGGTCCACGCCCGCTCGCGCCAGATTCTCCGCCATCTCGCCGTGCTCCGCGGCGAGCCGGTCGCGAGAAGAGACTCGCTCCGGGTGATAGCAATCCTCGAGCGGTGCGAGCGACCCAGCGATCAAGATCTCGACACCGGCCTCCTCCCGGGCGCCCGCAGCGAGATCCACCGCTAACCGAGTGAGCTCCTTGGCTCGATCGCCCATTCCCTCTTGGGCCAGCGACCGCCGGTGAGTACGGAAGGTGTTGGCGGTGATGATGTCTGCCCCCGCCTCGATATACTCCCGGTGGATCGCCCGAACGACCTGAGGCGCTTCCAAGAGCGCCCAAGACGACCAGAGAGGGAGACGGGCTCTAACCCCCCGCCGCTCGAGCTCGGTTCCCATCGCGCCGTCCAGAATGACGATCCTTCCGCTGTTAGGTAGGTTTTGGAGATCGCTTACCTTCACCGAAGTACCCTTTGCTTGATCTCGGACCGACCGGTATCATCGCCTGGCCGCCCCTGCCGGACCAGGAATGGATCTACAGCTCACTCAACGGGATTTCGACGAGGCCAGAACGACCATCGGGGAGCTCGTTCACCGCACGCCTCTTCTCTCTTCGCGCTCGTTGAGCGAGCGAACCGGCCTTCGGGTCTGGCTCAAGGCGGAGAACCTACAGAAGACCGGCTCGTTCAAAGTGCGTGGTGCATTCAACAAAGTGCTCCACCTGTCTCCCACCGAGCGAAAGCGCGGGATCATCACCGCCTCCGCCGGCAACCATGGTCAGGCGGTAGCCTACGTCTCATCCCACCTGAGCATACCAGGCTACGTGGTGATGCCGGAGGGAGCAAACCCGAGCAAGGTAAGAGCCGTCAAGGAGTACGGCGCCAAGGCCATTCTCCAAGGAGAGCTCTGGGACGATGCCTTCGCACGTTCGATGGAGCTCGCGAAAGAGAAGGACCTCGTTTACGTCCACCCCTTCAAAGATCGCTACATCATGGCTGGACAAGGAACCCTTGGCTTCGAGATCGTCGATGACCTTCCCACCCTGGACGCAATCCTCATTCCCATCGGCGGAGGCGGGCTCATCTCTGGCATCGCCATGGCTCTTCGCCTTATCAAGCCGGGGGTTCGAATCATCGGCGTGGAACCGGAGGGATCCGCCAACATGTACGGCAGCCGCCTTTTGGGTATGGCTACCGATCTACCACGGGTCACGACGTTCGCCGATGGCTTGGCGACGCGCCGGACCGACCCGGAGGTTTTCCAATGCATCGAACGGGCGGTCGATGATCTGGTGACGGTCACCGATGAGGAGATCCGCCAAACGATACCTACCCTGCTCGAGAGAACGAAGCTCCTGGCGGAGCCGGCGGGAGCCGCCACGGTGGCCGCCCTTCTGACCGGCAAGACTTCCCTGCCCGAGAAAACTCGAACGGTGGCGCTGATAAGTGGCGGGAATCTGGACGTGACGGGCTCGCTCAGGCTCGCCGTTTGAAGTAGTCTCCCGATACGATGTGCTGCCCTTGCGCGGTCTCGCCCTGGTAGAGGTAAGCCCAGGCCTCCCGTCGCGCGCCACCGTCGAGCTCCACGTCTCTCAGGCAACGTCTAAAAAGCGCGCCGTCCTCTGGGTGGCAACCTTCATCTTCATAAGCGTCGACGCGCGGCAGAGCCGTTAGCACGTCACCGAGCTGGTAGAGCTCGCCGGTGACGCGTTCCCCGGGGCTCGACGGCTCGCACATCCCGGGATAGCTGCCCAGATCGTAGAGCCGGCCGGCTGCGGTGGCTCGCCCCAGGAACCTCGAGGAGACGCCGGTGAACTCGCGGAGATCTCTCCCAGCTCCTCTTCGGAGCGTGCCGTAGACGAAGAGGTAAGGGCAGATATCAGACTTCATGAGATCCCGAAGTCTCATTGGCCCTGAGCATACCCGCCCGAGCGTTTGACCTCAATGTTCCTTTCGGGTACTGATTGACCTCGGTTGGCGCGAAGGAACATGTCGGCGAAGCCAAGCCCCCGCGAGGAAGCGAGAGAACGAAGGGCGCTTTCCCGGCTGCAGCTCGCCAAACTCAATCGCGGTCTCACTCTGCTGCGCCGCCGAAATCGTTTCTACAGGGAAAAGCTCGGAGGCATTGCACTTCCCCTCAAGCAGGCCGCGGATCTGGCCGTCCTTCCCTTCACCTCCAAGGAAGAGCTGGTACGTGACCAGGAGCAGAACCCACCCTGCGGCACCAATCTCACCTCTCCCCTCTCGCGATATACGCGGACCCACGCTACCTCCGGCACCAGCGGCCAACGCCTGAAGTGGCTCGACACCGGACGTAGCTGGGCATGGGTCCTCCATTGCTGGCGGGAGGTCTACCGGGCGGCCGGGGTGGGTCCAAACGACGTCGTTTTCGCCGCCTTCGGGTTCGGACCTTTCCTAGGATTCTGGGCTGGCTTCGAAGCCGCCCAGAGCCTCGGGGCGATGGTCGTCGCCGGAGGCGCCCAGAGCTCGGCGGAGAGGCTCGATTGGATCCAAGACACTCGCGCCACGGTTCTTCTCTCCACCCCGACCTACGCCCTCCGGCTGGCCGAGGTGGCACAGGCCAAGGGCATGGATCTCTCGGCAAGCCCGGTACGGATCACGATTCACGGCGGGGAGCCCGGCGCCAGCATTCAAACGACCCGCGCCCGCATCCAGGAGGC
>DATDRI010000051.1:0-1774 GCA_035291825.1 Vicinamibacteria bacterium
GATGCTGGCCAAACAGCAGTACCACTTTGACGAGGCGTCGCGCGAGACGTTCCGCGCCTATCTCAAACGGCGCATGGCGTTGCCGGAGTTCGCCAACGCCCGGAGCGTCCGAAACGCCATCGACCGGATCAAGCTCCGACATGCCAACCGCCTCTATAGTAGTGGCGGGATGGTGACCAAAGAGGAGTTGGCGCGCATCGACGCTTGCGACATCCTGAAGAGCCGGGTGTTCGCGGAGGTGCCTGACCTGGACGCCGTGGAGGAGCCGCCCCAAGGCTCAGGAGGCTGAGGCGGCGGAATTCACGAGGGCCCTTACCGGCCGGCAGTGAGATCACTCGAACCTGCTTTTCCAGTCGATGACCGATTCTTCGAGAAGGTCTTCAGCGGTCATCGAGTGAAAGGAGTGACACATGTCGAAGAAGCATCCAATCATCGCCGTTACCGGTTCGTCCGGCGCCGGCACCACCACGGTGAAGGTTGCCTTTGAACACATTTTCTACAGACTCCAGGTGAATCCTGTATTCATCGAGGGGGACAGTTTCCACCGGTACAACCGCTCCGAGATGCGGGACGTGGTTGCGAAGGCCCAGGCCGAGGGCCGGACCCTGAGCCATTTCGGGGCGGAGGCAAACCTCTTCGAGGAACTGGAGGAACTTTTCCGGCAGTATAGCCAAACGGGGACGGGGCGGCGCCGTTACTACCCGCACAGCTGGGAGGAGGCAGAGCCCTTCGGCCAGGAACCAGGGACCTTCACCCCCTGGGAGGATCTCCCGAAGGACGCGGATCTCCTGTTTTATGAAGGGCTGCACGGCGGCGTCGTCACCGAGAAGGTCAACGCCGCGCAGTATGTGGATCTGCTGGTCGGCGTGGTGCCCATCGTCAATCTCGAGTGGATCCAGAAGATCCATCGTGACACCGAGGAGCGAGGCTACACCCCGGAGGACGTCACCGAAACCATCCTCCGGCGCATGCCCGACTATGTGCGCTATATCATACCCCAGTTTTCGCTAACGGATATCAATTTCCAGCGTGTGCCCACCGTGGACACCTCGAACCCTTTTATTGCTCGCGATATCCCGACGCCCGATGAGAGCTTCGCTGTGATCCGGTTCCGGGACCCTGCCAAGTTCAACATTAATTTCCCCTATCTCCTGGCCATGTTCCACGACTCATTCATGTCGCGGCGGAATAGCATCGTGGTGCCGGGAGGGAAGACGGGGCTCGCCATGGAGATCATCTTCGAACCGATCATCCAGAAGATGATAGAAGAGCGCCAGGCGCTCCTCGGGACAGAGAGCCACGGTCGCCGGCCTTGGGGAAGGGCCTGACGGGATTCTCTTCAGGCCGATGGTGGCCGCCTGGTGACTTCTGCCGTGAAAATGTCCAGGCTTCAGGTAGTCATCTTTGATGTGGACGGCACGCTGGCCGAGACGGAGCGTGATGGTCATCGGGTGGCCTTCAATCACGCCTTCGAGCGATTGGGCCTGCCTGACCGATGGGAGGAGCCCCTCTACGGGGAGCTCCTCTGGGTGACCGGCGGAAAGGAGCGCCTCCGCTTCTACTTCGATCGGTACCGGCCGCTGCTCGCGGCCGAGCGGGATCGGCTGGTGGCAGAGCTTCATCGGGTCAAGAATGAAGCCTTCCGTCAACTCATCGAGGGGTGTGGCATCGCCCCGCGGCCGGGTATCCTCCGCCTCTTCGATGAGCTGCATCGAGCGGGTATAACCACGGCGGTCGCGACGACCGGAAGCCGGGCGTGGGTCGAGCCTTTGCT
>DATDRI010000052.1:0-1832 GCA_035291825.1 Vicinamibacteria bacterium
CGCGAGAGCGTGGGACGGGCAGCGAGCTCGACGAAATGATCCTCGCCGGCGACATTGGCGGCACCAAGACCGTCTTGAGCTTGTTCGAAGCTTCGGGAGACGAACTGAGGCAGATTCGCGAAACGGTTTTTTCCAGCAAGGGTTACGACTCCCTCGACGAGATATTGGAAGCGTTCCTAAAGAAGGAGGAGAGTCCGCCGCTACGGTCTGCTTGCCTGGGAGTCGCCGGCGCGGTGGTCGACGGTAAGAGCAAGATCACCAACCTGCCCTGGCGGCTCGACGAAAAGGCGATTGCCAAGATCCTCGGCATTCCGCGGACGAAACTTCTGAACGACCTCGAGGCCGCCGCCTATGGAATGCTTCACCTAGGGAAAGATGAGCTCTCGGAGCTGAACCGGGGTGCCGAGCCAGCGCGACAGGGGAACATCGCGGTGATTGCCGCCGGTACCGGTCTGGGCGAGGCCATGGTGCTCTGGGACGGTGAACGGCATCAGGTGGTGGCGTCGGAGGGTGGGCACGCCGACTTCGCGCCGCGATCCGACGAGGAGATCGAGCTCCTGAAGTATCTTCGCCAGGAATACCGTGGCCATGTGAGCTACGAGCGCGTGCTCTCCGGTCCTGGAATCTTCAACATCTATTGTTTCCTTCGCGACGCGGGCTACGCGCCGGAGTCGGATGGGGTCAAGGAGAAGCTCGAGAGCGAGGATCCTGGCGCCGTCGTGTCCGAGGCCGGATTGGAGGGCGAAGATGCGTTGAGCGTGCGAACGCTCGAGCTCTTCTCCTCTATCCATGGCGCGGAGGCCGGTAACCTGGCCCTCAAATGTCTGGCGGTGGGAGGCGTTTTCGTCGGCGGAGGGATCGCGCCCAAGGTCCTTAAGGCGTTGAAAGCCGGGCATTTCATGAAGGGATTTACCGACAAGGGCCGCTTCTCCGATCTGGTGCGCAGCATGCGGGTTTCGGTGGTGTTGAACCTCCGCACGCCCATCCTGGGCGCCGCCCACTACGCCCTGCGCTTGTGAGTGAGCTCGATCTTCACCGGGATGCCGAAGCGATCTTCCGCGCCGGCCTGTCCGCCGCCGATCCGCATCGCCTGCTCCTGAGTAACTCCTTGGTGGAAGGCCACCGCTGGTCCTATCGCGGGGAGCAGGTTGTTTCGTGGGATCTGCCGGCGAGCCGGGCGGCGGGTCGCCTCCTGGTGCTGGGAGCGGGCAAGGCTGCCGCTTCCCTGGCGCTGGCCCTCGAGGAGTCGCTGGGAGATCGCATCACCGCCGGTAGGATCGTCGTCAAGCACGGGCACGGCCTTCCCTTGAAGCGCATCGTGATCGAAGAAGGAGGGCATCCCTTGCCGGACGACGGGGGCCTAGCGGGGACCGCGCGTCTGGTCGCCGATCTTCAAGACACGCGTCCCGAGGATCGTGTCTTCTTCTTGCTGACGGGAGGAGCATCGGCCCTCCTGGTGGCCCCTGCCCCCGGTTTGACTCTGGAAGACAAGATTGCGACCACTAGGCTCCTCTTGGGTTGCGGTGCGACCATTCAAGAGGTCAACGCGCTCCGTAAACATCTTTCCGCGGTGAAGGGAGGCCGGTTGGCGGAGCACATTCATCCCGCTCAAGCCATGACCCTCATCGTATCCGACGTGGTGGGTGACGATCTGGCGTCCATCGGATCTGGCCCCACCGTGCCCGATCCGTCCACCTTCGCGGAGTGTTGGGAGATACTCGATCGGTACAACCTGAGTGACAGAATTCCGGATGCGGTGCGGCAAAGACTCACCGCCGGGATGGAGGGCCGTGTTCCCGAGACTCCCAAGCCGGGTCTTCCGCTCTTCCAGG
>DATDRI010000053.1:0-1915 GCA_035291825.1 Vicinamibacteria bacterium
GCTCGAATGGATTTCGTCAACATCACCCCGGACGTGGAGAAAGCCGTCCGGGGAAGTGGCGTTCGCGAGGGATTGTGCCTGGTCAATGCCATGCACATCACCGCATCGGTCTTCATCAACGACGACGAGCCGGGCCTTCACGAGGACTACAAACGCTGGCTGGAATGGCTGGCTCCCTTCGATGCCAGCCCGGAACGCTATCATCACAACCGAACCGGTGAGGACAACGGCGACGCCCACCACAAGCGTCAGGTCATGGGTCGGGAAGTGGTGATGGCCATCACCGAAGGGAAGCTCGATTTCGGTCCCTGGGAGCAGATCTTTTACGGCGAGTTCGACGGGCGTCGTCCCAAGCGGCTTCTCATCAAAATCATCGGCGAGTAGACGATGAATCTCCGTGAGATTTGCTTTCTTTGCCGTGGCTACAGAGTTTCTCTAGCAACCGCCGCCTGTCTCGGGGCGCTATGGATTTCGTGCGGCTCCAGGAAAGAGGTCCAGCCCCCTCCTGCGCCTCCGCAGGCCGCGGCGATTCCCGGCCAGACCGTGCCGCCCGAGCCACCCGCCGCCGGATCCGATTCTCCATATCAGGCCCTGGCGGAGATCGAGAGCGAGTACGCCGCCCTGCTCGAGCAGCTTGCGGGGGGAGAGCTGGTGGAAAAGGAGGCGTTCGACGCGGTTGGGGAGCGCCTTCAAAGGGCGGCCCAGCAATGCGCCGCGACCGAAGGCTGTGATCCGGGCCGATTCCTCGAGGCCACGTTCAGACTGCTTGGACAGCAGAACGAAGCCCTTGCCGGACAGGTCGCTCGCTTCGAGACCATCACCGAACAACAAGAGTCCCTGGACTCGGCAGAGCTCCCGCGAGAGCCGGGAACGTCGCCCTTCGTCGCGGCAATGCCTGAGCTGGGAAACGCCGTCTCCCTTCTTCGCGGTACGGACCTGCGTGACATCATCGGTCTGAACGGTCCGATCAAGGCCGCCCTCGACGACTGGCTGACCTGGATGCGCCCCATGCTCATGGAGTCCTTCGAGAACTACCAATACCTCCGCAGCAAGATCGCGCCCGTTTACGAAGAGGCTGGTCTTCCCGAAGCGCTGCTCTTCGCCATGATCGCGACCGAGACGGGTGGCAGAGTGCACTCTTTCTCCCACGCCGGGGCGGCGGGACTTCTGCAGTTCATGCCCCAGACGGGAAGACGCTATGGGCTGCAAACGGTGGATGGATTCGACATGCGTCTCGATCCGGTGGCGGCCACGCGGGCCAACGTGGCCTACCTCAACGACCAGTTCGAGGCGCTGAGCAACGGTCTGGAAAACGTTCTGGCCGCCTACAATGGTGGAGAGTACCGCATGGGGCGCTTGCACCGGCAAAACGGAAGGGCGAGCTTCTGGGATCCGCAGATCTTCTACCGTCTACCCCAAGAAACGCGCGAGTACGTACCGCGCATCCTGGCGGCGGCGTGGCTCTTTCTCCACCCGGAGGACTACAACCTGGAGTTTCCAGATCTCTCTAACGAAACGACCGAGCTCGTCCTTCGCCGGGACGCCTCACTCGGGGAGCTGACGATTTGTTTGGGGCAAGCGGAGAGTGGCAACGGTTGGTTTCGTACCCTGCGTAATCTCAATCCCCGGCTCACGCCTGGAGAGCGGGTCAAGGCAGGCGAGACCATCGAGATCCCGCGGATCCTCCTTCCTTTCTACGAAGAGAATTGCCTGGACGGCGAACTCGTCCAAACCGCCGCCGAGCTCCACGAAGCCAATTACCCTTACGGCGAGACGGACGTCTACACCGTCCGGCGCGGCGATACGCTTGGTCGCATCGCGTCCCGCTACCAGTGTGTGAGCACGCGCGAGCTCGCCGAGATGAACGACATCCGGGCCCCTCGCTACCTCATCCGGGTGGGACAACAGTTGAGAA
>DATDRI010000054.1:0-10596 GCA_035291825.1 Vicinamibacteria bacterium
AGGGAGGCGGATACCTGCTGTGGAGTGCGCCGGGGCTGGAAGCCGTTCTCTTCTCCTCTCGACACGGACTTCTCTCCTGGTCTCCCGTGCTGTGGCTGGGTCTGGCGGGACTGTTCTTCCTTCTGCGCAAGACGCCCCTGGCGGCGGCCAGCCTCTTGTCCGCCCTGGCGGTTACCACCTACATCAACGCGGCGGTCTTCGATTGGTGGGCGGGGGCTTCCTTTGGTGCTCGCCGTTTCGACGGTGCTCTGGCCGCCTTCGGGATCGGTCTGGGGGCCGCGATCGAACGGCTGGTACCCTGGGTAAGGAAACACGGTCTGCTCGTCGTCTCTTTGGCACTGGCGCCATTCCTTCTATGGAACATGGGCCTCATGGAGCTCTACTCACGCGGTACCATGGCGCTGGACGGGGCGGTCTCTTTTCGCCAAGCGGCCAACGACTCCCTGGAGCTCGCCTACCGGCGAACCGGTTATCCCTTTTCCTGGCCGGGGGCGTTGGCCTGGCGGTATCGTAGCGGCCTGCCCTTGTCGACTTACGACCTTGCCGGTGCCCGATACCTCTCCCACAACGTCGACGTTCGCATGGGAGACACCGACGCGCTTCACCTCGGCCGGGGTTGGTCGCTACCGCAACGGGAAAGAGAGCACACCGTCCGGGAGATCGACCGGCAGGGGGCTTCCGTCTACGTGGCGCTTCGAGAGCCGGCTTCTTATGAATTGGAGATCACGGGGCGGTCGGAGGGGCCGCTGTCTTTGATTTTCCAGGAACGTCGGGTGGGGAGCGTGGATCTCGGTGAGAAGGGAGGCGCGGCGAAAATATCTCTGCCCCGAGAGAGCGTCGTCGCGGGTTTGAACGAGCTCGTGCTCCTTCCCGCCCCGGGGCGAAGGGCGTTCGTTTCACGCTTGTCGTTCATCCGTGCCGGCGAGCCTTGAGTTTTCTTTTTGCCGATGGGTTGCGGAGGTCGAAGTCTTTGTGGTAGTTTGAATGGAGGCCTCTTGAAGTACCGTAAGCTTCTTCCCAGCCACAACTTAGCCGATTTTTCCTTTGACAGGGGGGTGTTCCATGCCGGAGAGCTTCGAAACGGTAAAGGAAGTTCTGTTGCAGGAGAACGAGGAGTTTCAGCGCCTGGCTCAGAAGCATCAGGAACTAGAGGAACGGCTGACCATTTTATCCGGCAAGATTTTCTTGAGTGATGAAGAGAAATTGGAAGAGGTGACCCTGAAGAAAAAAAAGCTGGCAGTCAAGGACAAGATGGCTGCCTTGATCCGCAACTACCAGGGTAAGGCAGCCGCCGGGTCCGGAGAAGCAAGACCGGCACCCGCCTAGTCGGCGCGCGTTCGGAGGGAGCTCGGGCTCGCTCGAACAACCGAAGTATCGAAAGATGTTGTGGCTTCTGTCTGCCCTTTCCTGACCCTGATGTGATGAGGATCGCCAGGCAGGGTTTCGGATACATCGGTTTTCTCGCCGGGGCCGCCATCCTCTTGGCACTCTACCCACCCACTCGGGTGCTCTCGATTGCCGTCATGCTCCTGGGGCTGTTCGTCGCCTATTTTTTCCGCGATCCCGATAGAACACCGCCTCCCGATCCACGCCTGTGGGTCTCTCCGGCGGACGGGAAGGTCGTCTACGTAGGACCGGAAAGAGCCGCAGCCTCGAAACGGACGCAGGTGAGCATTTTTCTTTCCATCTTCGACGTGCACATCAATCGATCTCCCCTATCTGGCGTCATCACCGAGGTGGCCTACACCCCGGGACGTTTTCTGCCCGCCTATCGCGAACAGGCCTCGTGGCAGAACGAGCAAAACGAAATGGTGCTCTCCGAAAACACCTTGCAGGTTACCGTCCGCCAGATCGCCGGCGTGGTGGCACGCCGGATCGTTTTCTCGAAAAAGAAAAACGAGCGCTTGGAAAGAGGCGAGAGATTCGGGCTCATCCAGTTCGGCTCGCGGGTCGACGTGCTTCTTCCGCCAGAGGTCAAGGTTCGCGTGTCGGTGGGCGAGCGGGTGAGGGGAGGCGAGTCGGCACTCGCGGAAAAACCATGAGCACCCAACGCCGCATACCACGCCGCGGCATCTATTTCCTGCCCAGCCTCTTCACCGTCGCCAACATTTTCTGTGGCTTCTACTCCATCGTGAGCAGCATGAAGAGCGAGTTCGAACTAGCCGCCATGCTCATCGGTTGGGCCATCTTGTTGGACACCTTGGACGGGCGAGTGGCTCGCCTGGCCAATGCCACCAGCGAGTTCGGAAAAGAATTCGACTCCCTCGCCGATGTAGTCTCCTTTGGTGTCGCTCCCGGCGTCCTGGCCTATGCCTGGGCCCTCCACCTCTGGCCGAGAATCGGTTGGCTGGCCTGCTTTCTCTTCCTGATTTGCGGCACCATGCGCTTGGCCCGCTTCAACATCCAACAGAGGGCGGTGGATAAACGCTACTTCGTCGGGATGCCCATTCCGGCGGCGGCGGGTCTCCTCGCTGCCATCGTTTTCATGTTTCCTCTGCCGCTCGACTCCAGGAACCAGGCGATTCCCATCCTCCTCCTGGTGCCTGGGCTGGCGCTCCTGATGGTGAGCACCCTGCGATACTACAGCTTCAAGGACATCGACCTACGAGGGCGCCATCCCTATCTGGTGATTCTGCTCCTGGCGCTCTTGTTCGTCACCATCGGAACGCACCCGCAGGTCATGTTGCTGAGCATGTCGGTCACCTATCTGGTGAGCGGTCTTGCTCTCAAGGTGTATGGCTTGCTGCGTCGAAGCCACTTCGCAGCCGCGTCCCCGCCGGAGAAGGCTCTCTCCACGGGATCCAAGGATCTCGATGCATGAAAGGCTACCGGGTAGGGGTAGTGAGTCCGCTCAGCCCCTTCGGTCAGAAGATCCGACGACTGCTCGAGGAACAAGCCCTGCCTACCATCGAGCTCAAGCTCTTCGATGGCGAGCCCGGTGGCGGCTCCACTCTGACCCAATTCGAAGACGAGGTTCTGATAACGCAACCGCTGGATCGGGATCTCTTCCCGTCACTCGACCTGATGTTCGTGGGCGAGGGAACCGATCCCGGCGTGCTCGCCGAGGCGGCTAGCGCCTCCCGCCAGGGCGTCCTCACCTTCCTCGCCGGGACTAACGAGCTTGCCGCCCCGGTGGCCGCCTCGGGGTTGAACGAAAAGTTTCTCCCCGCGGACGTTCGTCTGGTCGCGCTCCCCAGCGCCGCTTCCATTCTGGTTGCCAAGGTGCTGGACGGCTTGGGCGAGTCCTTCGAGGTGGCACAGGCGCGGGCCACGGTGATGCTGCCTGCATCGGAGTTGGGAGAGGCAGCGGTTCGCGAGCTTCATGAGCAGGTCGTCCAGATCCTCAACTTCGGATCGCCACCCACCGAGGTCCTCGGAGAGCAGCTGGCGTTCAATCTACTGCTACCCCCGGCGAAGACGACCGAAGGTCTCCTGGAGAGCTCGATTGCCAAGGAGGTGGCGGAGCTCACCGGCTTGGACGCCGATCGCGTTTCCATTGCGCTCGTCCGGGCACCCATTTTTCACAGCTATGCGCTCTCCCTATGGGTGCAGCTCGGCGAGGAACCGACTCTGGAATCGCTGGTCACCGCTTTGGGAGAGCGCCAGGGCATCGACGCCAGTGAGGCCCTCGACCCAGCTTCCGTTGCTTCGCCCATCCGCGTCGCCGGTTCGGATCGGGTGCAGGTGGGCCGCGCCCAGGCGGACCGAGCCTGCCGCGGGGCCTTTTGGCTCTGGGTGTGCGCCGACTCCATGGCGGTCGATCCCGTTGCCAACTCCTTGGCGCTCGCCCGCAGGCTTCTCGAGAGAGACGGCACGGAGAGATGAGACGCTCTTATCCGAGCCATCCCCGGTTCGGAGTCGGAGCGGTCGTGATCGAGGGCGAAAAGGTCTTGCTGGTCCGTCGCGGACAGCCACCCCTTCACCGACGATGGACGCTTCCGGGTGGCCTGGTCGAGCTCGGGGAGACCATCGAACAAGCCCTGGTGAGAGAGGTGAGGGAAGAAACAGGGTGGTCGGTCCGGGTAGTCAAAGAGCTGGCACTCTTCGATTTCATCGAGAAGGATGACAGCGGTCGCGCCCGCTACCACTACGTTCTCGCCGACTTCCTCTGCCGGTATGTGGAAGGGGATCTGGCGGCCGGCTCCGACGTGGAAGAAGTGAGATTGGCTTCATGGAACGAGCTGCCCGACTTCGACCTGACGCCGAAGGCGCTGGAGGTCATAGAGGACGGCTGGAAGGCAATCGTTTCGGGGACAGATGTGTCATCCGAAGAGATAAGGTAGCTGTCCGCGAAGCTCATTCATTCTTAGAGACGACGGTGGCACTGACCGGAAGTCGGACGACCACTCGCGTTCCCTGACCGCGCTCGCTCTCCACCGAGATGTTCCCTCCGTGCTCTTCGACTGCCTTGCGCACGATGGCGAGGCCCAGGCCCGTCCCCGAGGCGCGTGTGGAAAAGTAAGGCTCGAAAATACGGGCGCGTACCTCGGGCGCTATACCCACCCCATCGTCCGCGACCTCCATCTCCACCCATCGTCCATCGTCGGAGGGCCCAGGGTGCACGCTGACCCGCACCCGCCCTCCTCCGTTGATGGCGTTCAGGGAGTTCTCCACCAGGTTGATGAGCGTTCTCTGGATGAGCCGGCGGTCGAGAGCCACCAGGGGAAGCGAGGGCGCCAGGTCGATGTCGATGCGGACCCCGGGAGGAGGTGCCTGGCGATAGGGCTCGAGGGTCTCTCGCACCAGTTGTCCGAGATCGGTCGGCTCCGGGTTGAGGATGAACCGGGAGGCGAAGGAGGAAAACTCCCGGGAAATCTCCCGCAGGGTCTTCACCTGCTGGAGGATCGTTTCCGAACATCTCTTCAGCACCTCCCGGAAGTCCACCTGGGGGTCGTCGTAGACCCTCAGAAGGTGCTCGGTGGAAAGCTGAATCGGAGTCAAGGGATTCTTCACCTCGTGCGCCACTTGCCTCGCCATCTCCGCCCAAGCCTCCAGCTTCTTCGTCCTTTCCAGATCCTGGCGCTGGCGCTTGAGATCGGCCGTCATGCGGTTGAAGCTATCGAACAAGGCTCCGATCTCATCACGTGACGAGGTGTGTAAGCTGACATCGAAATTGCCTTGCGCCACGCTTCGGGTGGTTGCGGTCAAGGTATTGATCGGCTCGGCGATGCGTCGCGCCAGTGAGTAAGCTAGTGCCGCGGCCAGCAAGAAGAAGCACAGGGCGGCGAGCAGCACGGTTTGGTTGAGCGCGGTGACTTGCTCATCGATCTGGCGCTGCCGGCTGGCGAGGGGAAGGGACAGAATGCCGGGCTCGCGCCATCGCTCGAGGGCGATGGGAACGGACACCACCAAGTACTGGAAGGCGCCCACCGATTCTCTATAGATGGAGTGGCTGGCGCGATTCAAGACCACTTCCCGATAAGCGGCCGGCGCGGCGCGCGCCGGAAGGAGTCCGCTATCAAATAGCTCTCGCTCGCTGGTAGCCACCAGCTCCCCGCGGCTGAAGAGGTCGACGTCGGCGCTCACCAGACTGCTCACCCACTCCAGGAGAGGATCGCTCACCGCGGCGACGCCTCTTTCACTGGCGTCGATTCTGTCCAGCAACAGATAGTCCCGCACGAAACGGCCGACGACCTGAGCCCGGGCGATGCCTTCCTGCTCTACATCGTGCTGCAGCTGCTGCACCATGATTCCCCGCACTAGGAAAGCTAAGGAGGCAATGGGAATCAACGCCAGGAGAACGAACGCCACGAAGAGCTTGCCATAGAAACTCGTGCCCACGTCCGCCCAAACGTCGCGAGCGCGGAAGGTCGCCGGTCCACCGAGCCACCCCATCCCCCATGCCATCAGCAAAAGGCCCATGGCGGTCAGCGCCACCAGGATGGCCCAGCCGGCGAGGTCCGCACCATAGGCCACTCTCGACTTGGCGGGGAAGGCGAGGCAGTACACGTAGTCTTCGTCCGAGAAGAGGAAAATCTCGTGGTGCGATCCATCGATGGAGTCGTGGATCCAGCTAGGAAGGCTCGCTGCCACACCCTCTCCTGGCAAGGGGCGCCAGTCGAGGGAGAGAGTCCGCTCCGCGGAACGAAAGATGGGCTCACCTTGATGGTCGAAGACATAGAGGGCCAGGTCGGGGTGGGCAACCGGTAGAGGTGCCTCGGCGGCCGGTGAGCGAAACAAATCGGCGTAGGGACTGCGCGTCCCGATGAAGGGCAAGTTGCTCCAACCTGCCACCAACCGGAGCTGAAGATCCCATACATCCCCGTTAGGGGAGGGAAACGCTCGGCGAGCATGGAAGACGCGAGGCCGATTGGGCTCTCCGGGATAGGTCTCCTCGTCGATGATCCACTCCTTTGAAGGCGGCCCCTCCGGCTCGTGCCATTCGAGCTCGCTGTCGGGAAAATTGAGGGCGAAGTGGGAAACCAGCGTTCCGGCTTGATCGAAGATGTCCACCGCCGAGCTCAGAGCGAAGACCGAGAGGTCGGAGCCCGCCCAGATTTGGTAGGCGATCTGGTTGCGGTCGGGAGACGCCAGTTGTCCTGCCAACTCCATGCGATCGATGGCTCGCAGTGTCGCCTGCATGGCGTAGAGTTGCGAGTCACCGTGGTGGAGAACCGCCGGCGCCACCGTCTGCTCGATGAACTCCCGGGCGACGTCTCTCTCGTAATAGGCGACCGCCGGGTAAAAGGAAAGAACAGAGATGAGAAGCACAAGAAATACGGCGGCGAATCGAGCGTACACCGCTCCCTGAGAGAGGCGACTCAGTAAGGCGGTTCGAGCGAATGCCAAACAATCGAAGGCCAGCAGGGCGGGCAGCGCCAGAAGGAAGAGTGCCGAGACCGATCCGGGACCGGAAATGGAATAGGCAAAGGCCAAGACCAGTGCATCCATGACCGCGTAGCGAGCCAGTCTATCGAGGGCGCGGTGGCCCGGGCTCTCGGAGATCGATTCCGCGACGACGATCAAGGTCACAGTGAGAAGGGCGGCGGAGAACCACAATGCCACCAAGGCCATCTGCACGGTCAGGCGAGGCGCGTCGAATGGAATGAGTCCGGGAGTGGCCAAGGCCAGATTGGAATTGGACCAGGTATCCGCAACGATCCCGAGCGTGAGGACGATGACCGCCGCCGCCACCATGCGGGCCCCGATGTGTACCAGGAAGGTGCCCAGCCAGCTTTGGAAGAGACGCGCTGGCTGCAGCGCCTCTCGAGCGAGGAGAGGCCAGGCGAGTGTGGTCGTGGTGAGGACGATGGCCAGAGCGGTGAGGAAGAAGTCGGCCGGGGATCGCAAGAGATCGAATAGGGCGCCCGAGGCATAGTTGGCGGGGTTGTCGAGATCCAGATGAAGTCCGAGCGGAACGTCCGCGAACAGGAGTACCCAGCGGAAGCCCCAGAGGGCGGCGACGAAGAGCAGCCTTCCGCAATAGGGATGAGCGAGGTACCGGAACCGCACCGCAAGCCAAACCACTGCGAACAAGGCCGCCATAGAAATGAAGAGGCCCGCCACCTGCTGGGTGGTCCGTTTGCTCTCCAGCAGCGCCGCGGCACGATCCTCCGCCATCAAGGAGACGACTCCCAGGAGCTCGCCGGAGGCGGCACGCAATGGGAAGTAGACGACCGGCACCGCCGCAGTACCGCCCCAATAGCGATCGCCGCTTCGCTCGAACAACGCCGCTAGCTCCGGCGAGTCTTCTCGTACATCGACGTAGTCGGTCGAGACGTTCTTGCCCGACCAGGCGGCCGCCGCTTCGAAGTCACGGAGATAGCGATTGTCGATCCGCCGGCGAGCCGCCAGGGGGATCTGGACGGCCACCGTGCCCTCCCCATCACCCACCGGCGCCATGACGATCAAGTGAGTGAAGACGCCCTGCTCGAAGACGAGCGTGCGGCTACCCGGCGGCTCGTCCCATGCTTCGAAGTAGGACCTCAGGTCGACCGTTTTGCCACCCCAAGCCAGAGGGGCCCGCCAGCGGTCATAGAGAACGACTCCGGGAAGGGCCTCCGCCACCGGTGAAGGTAACTGCGTTGCCTCCAATTCATCGAAGGCAGCCGCCACCGCTTCTCTATTTTCCGGCCGAGCGAGTGCCTCGAGAAGCCGGGGCTCGGTAGCCAGTCCTCCTGCCGAGAGCTCGGCGCGATGGCAGAGGTCGGCGAAACGGTCGGCGATCTGCTCGGCCACCGCCTGGCCACGCTGCCGCTCCCGCTCCTCCCACTCGTCGGCGGACCGATGAGTCACCGTCTCGAACCCACCGAGACGCGTGGCCAGGGCGAACAGGCAGCCTCCGAGAAGCACGAAGGCCACCGGCTGCCGCCGGGGACGGATCGAGCGCGCCATGAGGACCGAGAACACCAGGCAGGCGATGACCAGCAAGCCGGCGGCTCCCGGAGAAAGCAGGGTGTGACCGGAAGCCACGTCCGCCAGCGTGGCAAGGAAAGCCAGAAGGGCCAGGATGGAGAAAAGGAAGGCAGGCAGGCTTTTCATGCTTCGGGCAGCCCGGCTGGGCATCGGCTCGACTTCGGGCGAGCTATTTGGAAACAGACTTGAGCTCGAAGATTCGCCAGTCGCCGTTTTCTTTCTCGAAGGAAAAGTGCAAATGCTCGGTCACCACGGTGTCGGAACCCAGCACCTTGTAGGTCCACTCGGAGCGGAAGAAGGCCCGCCCGTCCTGGGAGATCGTGACGTCGGGGGGAGCGTGATTGAAGCTCACGGTCTGCAGATCTCGAAAGACCTTGTCGAAGATGAAGTGCAGCTGACTGCGCGTGTAGTACCCGGCCTCCGTCTCCTTGGACCGCAAAGAAATAAACACCTTCTTTCCGGCAAAGCATTTTTCCAGACGCTCCGTTTCCTGTTCCAGGAAGGACAGGCGCACGTCATGGATTGTCTGTTGGAGCCCGTCGTCGCTCTTGCCTCCCGAGCTCGGAACCAAACGCTTCACCGCGTAAAACGGGGGGTCGTTCTCTTGTGCGAAGGAGATACCGCTCAGGGAGCTCATCACCACCGCCAACAAGACGATCTGGTTCTGTCGAGCCAATCGAGCCCGTTGAGGAAGCCGCCGCATCTGCCACAAACCTAAACTCATCTTAGCTTTCCCGTGCTCCCGGTGTCAAAGCTCCGGTCAGAATCCCTGATAGCGATGCATGTTCCGTTCCAGCCGTCCCTTTCCGTTTGGCCGCGGGACAAGGGACGATGCCCAGGGCTACGGCACCCATTTCCAGGACAGTCTGTCCCTCTCGAGGGTCGCCGTGAGCCTGTCGGGTCGCCCACTCCTCATGCATCCGGCTCGTCGAAGTCGTCGAGCTCGTCGGACTCCTCCTCGTCGCCGGTGGAACCCTCGGGCTCATTGCTGGTAGGCGCCGGTCGCCGGGTTTGCAGGAGAAGCAGTTTGCCGGAACGGAGGGGCAGCGACATCCCTTCCAATGTGAAGGTCGGGGCAGGAAGAATATCTTCCGGTGCGGCATAGATGGGCGTCCCCGCCTGACCGCCCGAGGCATACTCGGCCACCTTTCCGTCCAGGGTGACCACCACCACGCGCCGGCGGACCCGTACCGGAGCGAAGGCAGGGCGGCCGGGGAGATTGGCTCTCCAAAGCTCGTGGCCATTTCCCAAACGGTAGCAGAAGAGCGTATTGGCATAGGAGGCAACGAACAAGCGGTCCTCTTCGACGAGCGGCGGGAGAGGTATCGCTGCCCCGGTCGCCCAGCGATACTGAACCTTGCCGTTGTCGGCGGAGAGTGAATAGAAGTACCCGCCCGTATCTCCTAAGAAGAGCCTTTGGCCCCGATCATCGAAAGCCGCCGGCGATTCGAAATTTCCGCGCCCCTGGAATTGCCACCGCAGCCGACCCGTTTCCGCGTCCAGTGCGTGAAGTCCGCCGGAACGATCGGAGACGGCGAGCAGGTTGCCTCCCACCGACATGGCGAGGGGCAGGTCGGTCAACTGGCTGCGCCATATCTCCCGCATCTCCTCGATGTCGAAAGCCACTATCTCCGATTCCGGCGTGGCCAGAAACAGAACGCTCTCACGCCAGGAAGGAGGAAGAAGGATGGAAACGCCCGTGGGCTCCTCGAATTGAATCTCTCCCGTTTCCGACTCCAGCAGGAAAACGGTTCCCGACCGGGTCGCCACCAGAACGCCCTGGGGAAGGAGGCGAGGCGGTAGAAGCTCCGCTCCCGGAAACCCCAGCTTCCATAGCAGGCCTCCGGTCTTGGCGTCGAGGCTCAACACCTCGCCAAGCTCGGTCGCCACGATCAGGCTGCTCCGGTAGTAGAGGGCCGGGCCTACCGTTTGGGCGCGGAGGTCGATCTCGGCGACGACCGCCAGGGGAAGCACCCCCGGTCGCCGGCTGGGGCGTGTCAGCTCCTCCGTCGAGGCGGACTCTAGCGACTCTTCGGTTGGTGGCTCGATCTGCTGGGGAGGTGGCCCCTGCGAGAGGAATGGGAAAGCGGTGGCGAGCAACAGCACCAAGATATTGTTGGCGATCATGTGCAGCATAGCCATATAATGTGTCTTTTCCAATTAGATCTATGGCGGTCGGGGCGCATGAAACGGTAGTCATTCTCGATTTCGGGTCCCAGTATACCCAGCTCATCGCCCGCC
>DATDRI010000055.1:0-5127 GCA_035291825.1 Vicinamibacteria bacterium
TGCGTCCGGTTCCCCGAATCAACGGAGGCATCAACGTCCAACCGGTGCGGCGCCTCGATGGACAGCTGGGCTTTACCGATCCCTTGATCATCCCCGAGCTGGTGGACCTTCAAATGAGGCTCGTCTATGAGCTCGGGTACGAATGGATTCGGATCACGCTTTCCTTCGACGACTACGGTCCCGAGTTTTTCGCCGCCATCCCCTACGTTCGCGCCGCCCGCGCCTTGGGGATCCACGTGCTCGGTATCATCGGCCAATTCACCGGCCTCGATCTGCTCCGAGAGCTGGCTCGCCCCCAGACACGCGAAGAGGTTCTGCGCGTCTACTTGTCCATTTTCGACGATTTCGTCCCGCCTGCCACGCCCGCGATAGAACGCCCAGGGATTTTCGCCGCCCAGGTGCTCAACGAGCCCACCTCCTTTCACAGCATTTCACCCCGAACCTACGTTCGAGAGTTTCTGGCGCCGGTCTACGAAACCCTGAAGAACGAAGATCCCCAGTTGACGGTCGTCTCCGCCGCCGAGGCGGGTAACGCGGCAGGATTTCTGCGGACTCGAGCGATGTTCGAGGCGGGCGTCGAGAACTTCTGCGATCGCGTCGCCTATCACATCTACGATCGCCGGTGGATCCCGCGGCTAGCCGGGATGACGCACAAAACGATCTGGGTGACCGAGTCTGGGGTCGCCCCTCCGGAACGACACCTGGCCTGGATCACCCAAACCTTCGAAGAGATCCGACGAGGTATCGAGGGGGTCGAGCAAGTTTTCTATTTCCAGCTTTTCGACACTCAGCCCCAGACCTTCCGTCTGATCGATATCGTCGCCCAGCCCGACGGTGGTTTCCAAGAGGTCGTAGAGTCCCCGGCTGCGGTCGAGCACCTCGCTAGCCGAGTCGCCGAGGCTAGCGGCGGCCAACCCCGAGCCACCTACCGCGATCTCATCCCCGATATCACCCGGTACTTCCCCACCGAAGAGGATCTGGCTTTGATCGCCACCACGTCGTTCCGGCAGGAGGCTCGGCGATTCTCGCCATCGTAAGCCTGGGGTTGCTCTTGACTTCCTCGGATCCGGAGTATCCGCTGGGCAGGCTTCGCTTCCCTTCTCTCACCGAGCCGGCCGATCCGGTGATGCTCACCGGCTTCAATTACGCTTTCTCCCAGGGCGGCCCCATCGAGCAAAGCTTCGATGCGCGAGTCCGTGTGAAGAGCTTTGCCTTTCTCGCCGGTGAGGTCAGGGGCCAGCGGCGAGGAGCCTTCTTCACCACGCAGCGCATCGACGCGGGATTGACGGAAGAGAACGGACGCTACCTCCTGGAGGGTGGTTATCGAGCCGCCAGATGGCGGGTGGAGGCGCGAGCCGAGCGTCGGCCTTCGGTAACGCCGCCGCCGGGAAGCGTGTCGACCGGCGAAGACGGAGGGTGGGTCATCGACACACGATGGGCGCTCCGCTTCAATCCCGATCTCGAGCTTCTCTTCGAGTTCCTGGAAGACACCGAGCCATCGGCCCCTCTGCCCACGCGGCCGGTCCGTCGTGGAGGGGTGGGCGTCCTGTACCAGCGTGGAAACCACCTGGAGATTCTCGCCAACACTTCCCGTTCGCACGTGCGAACCGAAGGCGGCATCGAGAACGAGGTCCAGCGCGTGCAGGCAGGAGCCATCTTCTACCGCGGCGGCTTCCAGCTGGACTCGACTTTCGCCTACTCGGACTCGACCGGACGTCTGGCGGCATGGGAAGGCCTGGGCGTCGTCGGTCTGTCGGCCGAGGTGGGAAGCTTCTTGGTGGCTCGTGCCTTCACATCGAACCGCTGGGAGCCGGGAGTCAAGAGGTTCGAACAGGATAATCGGGTGGGGCTTACGTTTTTCGGACGCCGACACCACTTCTTCCGGGGCGGCCAGGTCGGCCAGCGCATCTTGGACATGACGCGACGCGCCTACCATCTCGGCTACAACGAACGACGCGTCTACGACGTGGACGGCCTGCGGGCTCTCAGGGAAAGACTGGCGCTGTCATCGATGCGCAACGAGCTGGCGGTGGATCTGGACGACCTCTACCGGGCTGAAGTGAGCGAGCGAAACGTCCCGCAGGCCGGTTTCGAGATCGCTCGACATAGCAACGACATCGAGGGCGTCAGCTCCTGGATCTATCGTGTCTTTGCCGCCCTACCCTGGCGCATCGACTGGCCATTCACCCGGAGCGAGGACTCGGTGGACTTCATTCGAGTGGATTACACGCACCAAAACCTGGATTTTTCCGATCGCTCCGACCTGGCGCGAGAGCTGGCGCTCGAAGTAGCGCTGAATAGGGAGATAACGGCTCGTTTTCGATGGATCGATCCGGCTCGAACCCCAGAGGACGTCGCGCTCCTTCGAACACGACCGAACCGCATCGAGCTGGAATTCGGCTACGCCTTCGGGCGCTGAACGGTGACCTATGAATGATGACAAATCACCCAACGAACCGCGTCGTGCCAAGGTCGTGTTTTACTCCTTTCTGGTCGTTCTCTGTTTCATTCTTTTTCTGGCCTTTCTGGTTTTTCGCCACTTCCTGGTCACCGTCGCCGTCTCGGCATCCGTCGCCGTCTTGCTGGGTCCGATCTACGACCGGCTGACCAAGGCCCTCCGCGGCCGGCGATCGGCCTCGGCGGCACTCATGGTGGGGATGACGGCCATCGTCATCCTGCTTCCTCTATCGGTTTATGCCGTCTTGCTGAAGAACCAGGCGGTGGCCTTCTACGATTGGGTTCGACCCCATTTGGAGCCGGAGGCGCTGCAGCGATTGTGGACCGAGGAGCTTCCTGTCCGCTACCCGTGGTTCGAGTCGCTCAAGGAGAGACTTGAGCTCACCGACCTCGACCAGGAACGGCTCATGGAAATGGTGGCGCCGACGCTCCGTGAGTTGGCATCGGGCGCCAATCGACTCGTTCAGGGCGCGGTGGCCGGACTGACGTCTGCCCTCCTGTATTTGGTGCTTTTTCTTCTTACGCTCTTCTTTGTTCTCCGCGACGGCGAGGCGTTGGGGGCAGAGCTTCGCGGCATCGCTCCGGTCTCCACCGCGCAGGCCGAGGAGATCTACGACCGGCTGACCAGAACCGTCAAGGCCGTTCTCTACTCGATGGTGGTGGTTCCGGTGGCGCAGGGACTTCTCGCCATGATCGGCTTCAAGATCTTCGGTCTGCCTTCTCCGCTTTTCTGGGGAACCATGCTCATCTTCGCGGCCGTCATTCCCGGCATCGGCTCACCCTTGGTCTGGCTACCGGCGGCGGTCTATCTCCTCCTGACCGCTCCTCTGTGGCAGGGGATCGGGATGCTCCTCTACGGAACTCTGGTCATCAGCACGTCCGATAACATCATCAAGCCCATGGTGCTTCACGAAACGGCACGCATCCATCCGCTGCTGGCCTTCTTCTCGATTCTAGGGGGGATCCTTTCCTTCGGCGTGATTGGTTTCCTGGTCGGGCCGGTTATTCTCTCTCTCATGCTCTCGGCGATTCGGATCTACCGAATCGACATTCTGGGAGAGCCGGGGGCGGTGCGGCCTTCGACTCTGGCTGCCGACTCTCAGGCGAAGTGACCGAGAAACGGGAGTGAGCGCGCCTGTTGGGCAGCTCGGCAGTTCCTTGTAGAGGCTCCCGGCAGGCCGACCGGGCCCTTCTTGCCACGATTCACAGCGGATCATAGAATGCGCCGCGAGACGAAAATCCATGCTGCATTTCGTGATCGAGAAGCTCTCCAACCATCCGGGGCTCTTTCTTTTTTGTCGCGGGGTCTTCGAAGCCAACTTCCGTGCCATACGGCGGGTCATCCGGGAACAGCTTCCCAGCCAGCCCGGACGCAAGGTCCTCGACGTCGCGTGCGGGCCCGGTGCCTTTTCGGCGCTCTTCCCGGAGGAAAGCTACGTGGGAGTCGACATCAACGAACGCTATATCCGCTACGCCCGACGTCACTACCCGGGCGCCTTCCAGGTCATGGACGCTCGGCGCCTGGACTTCGAGAACGGTAGCTTCGATGACGTACTGGTCTACGGCCTCTTGCACCACCTGGACGACGACGATGCTCGCGCAGTGCTGGAAGGGATATCACGCGTTCTGAAGCCATCCGGCCGCGCGCTGATCATAGAGGACATACCGACCGAATCACGCCTCAACGTGATTGGACACCTACTCCACCGGGTGGAGAACGGGCACTTCATCCGCACCGCGCCGGAGTACCGCCGTCTCTTGGAGGGGTACCTTCACCATCAAAGCGAGCAGTTTTTCCGCAGCGGTTTCTGTGACTACTACATGGCCCACCTCACCGCGGATCGAGTATCCGCCCCCGCCGCCGCCGACACCACACGCGCTCAACAGACGACATGAAGTCCGAGGTCCGACGGGCCGGGCTTCTGCTGGCAACAACGTCGATAGCTCTTCTGCTCGCCTACCAAGCGCCCACCGATCTCTACTTCGACTTCGGGCCCAACGACTCCTCTTACGTCACCGGTTTCCGCGCAGACTTCGAGGTTGACGAACCGACGCTGATCCATTGGTCACTCCGGCGAGGCAGAGTCCGGCTTCCGGTGATTCTCCCGGCCGGGGCGCTGGAGCTTTCCTTCCGCTACAAACGCCACGCCGCCCTTCCCGCCGATATCCGCGTATTCGTCGCCGGCCAGCAGGTGGACCGCTTTCTCGCTCCGCAATCGGATTTCCTGGTTCGCACGGTGGCGGTCCCTGGGAAGGCAAGGCCATGGAGCCCACTCGAAATCATGTTCCTCTCACAGTCTTCCGACCCCAGGCCGCTGGGGCTGGCGCTCGATTGGCTGCGCGTCGAGTCTTCCGGAGTCGTTCTCCCCGAGCCTGTCGCCTTTCTTTGTTTGTTGGGTACGGTTCTCGGGCTCTACGCCTTTCCCCGCCTCATCGGCTTTTCCCCTCGCGCCTGTCTGGCGCTGGGTGCAGTAGGAGCGATGACCCTTGCCCTCGGTACCGCGTTTCACAAGCTGGCCTGGCTTCAGGCCTCCGCGCAGCTCGGACTCCGATGGCATGTGCTCGCCTTGATGGTGGTAGCCCTCTTCCTGTGGCGGCGCCGGCATCCCGACTCCGCCTTCGCGCAACCCCTGGCCGCTTGGGCGATGCTGGCCTTCTACTTGGGCACCA
>DATDRI010000056.1:0-1962 GCA_035291825.1 Vicinamibacteria bacterium
GAAGGCGGTGGTATCACTCTTGGGGTTTTCGAGGAGCGCTCGCTTCGATTTTGTTGGGTGGGGTGGCGCTCACGCTCTGGCTGGGAAGCAGCCCCCTTATTCCGAGCGCCGAGGAGTCGGTCGCCGCGGCAGCGGAGGCCAGCCCGCTTCCGGCCGATTCTCTCGCCGGAACGGTCTCGGCGGAAGCCTTCGATCGGCGCGTCGCCACATTGTCCGGACCACTCTCCCGACGGGGAGCAGCGGCGGTGTTGTTGGATCTATGGGATGCCTCGGTCGATGGAACCGACGCTTTGTCTCCCGAGGAGACTCTACCCGCCATCGCGGCGCGAGGAGGTTTGCGATCCATCGAGCTCAATACCCACTTCGATCAGGTGCGGCAGCTCAATCTGCCCGTGGTGATGGAGCTTTTTCACACCACTCGTGATGACACCGTCTACGCCGCGCTCGCCGGGTTGGAAGGAGACACGGCGGTCGTCTTCTTCGCTCCCGACGACTCGGTCCGCGTCCTGGTGTCGGTGCTCGATCGCTTCTGGGTGAGAAGGGCGTTCGTCTATTGGAGGGACTTCGAGGAGAGCGATGAGTCCGGTGCCAATAGTGCCTGGGTGACGGAGAGCCTGCAAGAGCTAGGGTATCTCACACCCGATTCTGGCTCCCGCCCCGCGCTGCAGGACGCGGTGGGTAAGTTCCAAAGCTCCAACTACCTCGTTCCCGATCGCATTCTGGGGCTCAAGACGCGCATGGCGCTCTATGCTCGCTCGGGGCGCTACCCCGTTCCCCGGCTTTTCTAGCCTATGAGCTTCATCCTAGACGCCCTCAAGAAGGTTGAGCGCAAGACGGACGAGAACGCGCAAAACGCGGTGGTCATGCAGGGCGGTCGTCGCTGGGGCGACAGACGGTTCCCCTGGGCACTGGGAGCGGTAGTGCTGCTGGCGATCTCGGCCTTGGCGCTCGCTACGGTGTCTTTCCTACGATCGTTTCCAAGTGGGTCAGTCGAGCCGGAGTCGGAGAGGCCGGCGGTCTCGATCAGCGAGCCATCGGCTTCTCCCACCTCTCCACCGTCTCGAGAAGTCCCGCCTCCGGAGCGTAGTGAGCGCGCTGAGACAGTCGCACCTTCGGCGACCGTCGAGGATGAAGGACCGGCTGTGATCGCCGAGAGTGAAGAGCCCCAGGCCGTTCCACCGATCACGCTGGTCGGCCGCTCGGCGGACGGTCCGGGAGCGGCTGCGCTTAGCACCACCGGAGACGGACAGCCACCCAGCGAGCTTCCGCCGCTGGTTCTGCAAGGGACGTCGATGATCGATGGCAGGCCGGTGGCGGTGGTGAATTATCAGCGTGTGTTCGAAGGCGATTTCATCGAGGGCGCCCGCGTCGTCAAGATCTTGGATCGGGCGGTCGAGCTCGAATTCCAGGGAACTCAATTCACCATACGCCTCTAATGAGTAGCGACCTCTTATCCTGGTTGGAAGGTCAGGGCAATTCCATGATGGCGCTCCTGCGGCGCCTGGTGGAATTGGAGTCGCCCAGCACCGACAAGGCCTCGGTCGACCGTCTCGGCAAAGTCTTGGCCGATGAGCTGGTGGCGAGCGGAGCGAAGGTGGCTCCGATTCCATCCGACCGCTACGGGGATCACATTCGGGCCGTGGTGGGAGCTTCTTCGAAGGATGGGCAACTGCTGGTGCTCGGCCATCTGGACACGGTCTGGGAGCTCGGCACGCTGCAAGGGATGCCCTTTCGGGTGGCGGACGGTCTGGCCCACGGTCCCGGCACATTCGACATGAAAGCCGGTCTGGTCCAGCTCGTTTTCGCTTTGCGAGCCTTACGAGAATCGGGTCGGAGTTCCCAGGGAATCACCGTCCTTATCAATTCGGACGAAGAAATAGGAAGCCCCAGCTCGCGTGCGGACATCGAAGAGGAGGCTCGCCGCAGCCGGGCGGCGCTGGTGCTCGAACCGTCCCTTCCCCC
>DATDRI010000057.1:0-2550 GCA_035291825.1 Vicinamibacteria bacterium
GGTCTCTTCATGCCCAATCCGGTGTGAAGATTGGCACCGCCCAAGTCCACGTCGATGGCGACGACCGGTTGTGTGAAGTTTCTGGATAGAGTCAAGGCCAGGCTCGAGGAAACGAGGGTTTTTCCAACGCCACCCTTGCCGCTTCCCACTGCGATGACGTGCCGGCCGCGGCGCGCCACTCTCCCGCAGGCCGTTTCCTTCGACGACCGAGGCTCCTCGAGGCGATCCGCCAAGGGTTGAACGAGCGGGTGGAGCGCATCGCGCGCAGAATCGCCGCTGAAAGGCGGTCGGTCGGGTGGGTTCGCCGCCGCGGGTTGCACTGGCAAAGCCTGCTTCCTCAGCAGCCAGTTCATGGAGATTCAGCCGTCCTCAGCATTAGTCGGAACGGGAAGTTGGTGAGTCGTCCCGCCGACTCGGGTGCTCGGTTACTTGCAACACGTCCTCGTACTCGGCCCCTCCCGGGGCGTGCTCCGTCCGGCGCGTCGGCTCGACTTTCGCCGGGAAGCGAAGCTTGCGGTTCGCGGATCTACCCAGAAGTCGGTCGAGCGTTCTCTGAACAATGCTCTCTCCTTCCTTCTTCAAATTATCCGCCGCGTAGTACTGGTAGTAGTACTCGGCGGGAGAGAACTCGCTTACTTCCGCTTTGATGTCGTTCAAAACCACGCCCCGGATATCGGCTCGAACCGCATCCATATGACTCTTGGCGCGCTTGAGCAGCCCGCGTCCGGCGCGACCCATCTGGTAGATCAGAAGCACCGCGTCCACGTTGGTGGCGAGGATGGCGGCGTCGGTTACCGGAAGGGCGGGGGGGCTATCGAAAAGCACCATGTCGAACTCTTCCATGACTTTCTCGATGAACGAGCGCATGGGAGCCGAGCCGAGCAGCTCCGCCGGGTTGGGGGGGATCGTGCCGCTGGTGATGAAGAAGAGGTTTTCCAAGCCGGGAGTCCGCACCAGCGTGTCCATGTCCAACTTGCCCAGGAAAACATCGGCGATGGACCGAAGCGCTTCCTGCCAGCTGATCGTTCCCAGAAGTACTTCGGTCAGACCCGGCTCTCGGGCAAGCCCAAAGTAATTGTAGATGGATGGGCGTCTCAAATCGCTTTCTACGATGAGGGTCCTCTTGCCACTCTGAGCGAGGGCCAGACCCAGGTTGGCGACGGTTGTCGATTTGCCCTCTTCGAGAGTGGAGCTGGTAATGAGAAAACTCCGGGCGGGACTGGCCAGCTTGGTGAACTCGAGATTGGTGCGCAGAGAACGGTAGGACTCTGCCACCGGAGACTTGGGATCGAACTGTGCGACCAGACTCGAGTAGGAAGTGAGAGACTCCGGTGTCAGGTGAGGGTTGCTGGCCGCCAGCATCGAGCGCACTTCTTCGCGCTGTATGTGCGGGATGACGCCCAGGACCGGAACCTGGAGATAGGACTCCACGTCCTCGATAGTACCGATCGAGGTATCCAATCCCTCGGCGACCAGGGCCAAGATGAAACCGAGGACCAGACCCACCAGCGCGCCCACCAGGCTCTTGGAAAGCTTTCCCGACCCGGCCTGTGGAATGGCGCTCATGGCGTATTCGACGACGTCCGCCTCGCGGATCTTCTCTGCCTCTCGTATCGACGCTTCCTCGTATTTCGTCTTGAGTAAGGTGTAAGCCTCGCTGGCGACCTGCTCGTTCCTCCGCAGACGGGCCAGCTCCGCGTCGTTTTCCGGGATGCGAGCCAGCTTCTCGTTGAGCTCGCTCTCTCTTTCCTCCAGGCCCTCTAGGTTGTCCTGGTACTCCCGGACAAGGTTCGACACCAGAGTTTGGATCTTTCCTTCCACCACCTGGACCTCCGGTGAGGTCTCGGTTTGATAAACCAGGAGGCGCTCCTTCTGAAGCTGCAGCTCGATCAGTTCGGTGTTGAACCGCTCCAGGGTGGGATTGTTGAGCTCGGAGCTCGAGATCCAGTCGATCTGGCTGGAGCCCCGCTGACCTCGCTCCCGCAGTTGATCCACCTGCAACCGCAGAGTGGCTATGAGTCTACGAACTTGCTCTCTCTCCTCCTGGAGCCTCGACATCATGTCCCCGGAGAGCGACAGATGGTCCAAGTGTTGCTCCTGGAAGCTCTGCAACTCGTCTTCGGCGGTCCGCAGCCGCGATTGCACCTGCTCCAATTGCTGGGCGATGAAATGCTTTGCCTCGATGACCTGTCGATTCCTCTCCTCGACACTCCACCCCACGAAAACGTCGGCCAGTCCGTTGGCGAGCTCAACCGCTTCCGCGCTCGAGCCGGCGGTGGTGGTGATCTCGATGATGCTGGTGTTCCCGGTTTGTTCCGCCGACACCATGGACTGCAATGCGGAAAGCTCGTCGACCAGCTCCGTGTCTTCCATGATTTCCTTGAAGCTCATGTCGTGCGGTACCCGACCCGACTGTTGAGCCAGCCGCGCTATCAGGGGAAGGCTGGTCATGATACGGGTTTGGGTCGCCAGGTTGTCTCCGGGAGAGTAAGTGAACACCTGAAGCATGAATCCGGCGAGTGTGTTGGACTGAGAGATCTTCACGCTCGA
>DATDRI010000058.1:0-12699 GCA_035291825.1 Vicinamibacteria bacterium
CGCCATCTCTTCCAAGGTCATGGCCTCTACCGTCGCACCCTGCGCGGGCACGCCCGCCACCAGCATCAACGCCACCAGACTCCCCAGGAACCACCACGTTCTATCGATGCTTCGCATTCGATTGCCTCCTTGCTCCACTCAAGTCGCCAAGACCTCGTGCCGCGGTCGCTGCACGCCACGACCATCACGAGCCACCAACAACACTTCTTCCGCTGCCCTACCAGACGCGCCTCCCGTCCCCAATTTGGCCTTGACCTCTCGAAGGCCCCGGCGCATGGACTCCGCTGCCTCGGGATCTTCCAACAGCCGCAGCGTCTCGGAAGCCACGCGCTCCTCGGTCATCTCGTCTTGAATCAGCTCGGGCACCAACGCTCGACCCGCGATGAGATTGACCATGGCGAAGTGAGGGACCCGAACGAAGGGCCTTCCCAAACGATAGCTCAAACCGCCCACCCGATAGACGACCACCATGGGAGTCTCGGAGAGGGCGGCCTCCACCGTCGCCGTTCCCGAGGCCACGATGGCCACGTCGGCGTGAGAAAGAGCCTCATAGGCCGACTCGCTCAGGACACTCACCGAAGCAGAAGCGTCGCCCAGCCCGGCTCGGATGGCCGGCTCCTCCACCGTCGGCGCTTTGATGAGAGCGAATTGCAGATCGGAGCGCCGGGCCATCATTTCCCTCATGGCTCCCGCAATGACCGGGAGGTGCAGCTCGATCTCGCGGGGGCGGCTCCCCGGCATGAGGACGACCAGAGGTCGGTCGGCGCGGAGCCCCAACCTCCGAAAGAAAGTCGGGCGGTCCTGGTGACTGCGGACGAGATCCACCAGCGGATGCCCCACGAATTTTGCAGCAATGCCCGCGTCGCCATAGAACGATTCTTCGAACGGAAGGATCACCAGCATCTTGTCGACGTTACGTCCAATCGTCCTCAGGCGTCCCCTTCGCCAAGCCCAAACCTGCGGGCTCACGTAGTAGACCACTGGGACTCCCAAGGCCTTGAGGCGGCTGGAAAGCCTCAGGTTGAAGCCGGAGAAGTCGATGAGTACCGCGACATCCGGCATCCGCCGAGAAGCCGCCGCCATGAGCGTCGTCTGCGCCCTCTTGAGGGCGGGAAGCTTGGAGAGCACTTCCACCAAGCCGATCACCGAGATGGTGTGGAGATCGACCAGAATCTCGGCTCCTGCCTGCTCGAGCCGGCGACCTCCGATACCGAAGCAACGTGCTTCCGGGTCGATGGCCCGCAACTCTCGTACCAGCTCGGCTGCGTAGAGCTCGCCGGAGGCTTCCCCACAGCTGAGGAGCACATTGATACCGCTTTTCCCTGCCTTCTCTTTAGCCACCGTTGACAGAAATGCCAGCCGAATATAGCATACGCGCCAGCTCTCCTTCATGCGCTCGCGAGCACCAGAATCCCTTCATCGATGATCGGAAACGTCGTTAGGTTGCTCGGAAAGGTTTGCTCGGTTCGACCGGAAACGGAGACGGACCAACTCTTCGAATGCTCCCTACGCGGCCGTTTGTTCGAAACGGGAGTGGCTCAGATCGCCGTCGGCGACCGAGTCGAGTTCGACCCCGTCGAGGAACCGCATGCCCAGGCTGGTCATCCCGAAGTCGACGCTCCGCAACACGGGCATGGAGTCATCCACCAGATCCTGCCTCGACGCAGCGCGTTGATTCGCCCGCCTTCCAAACGAGGCGGCCAGCCCCAGATCGTAGCCGCCAACCTAGACCAGTTGGTGATTGTGTCCGCCTTGACGGAGCCCCGATACAAGACCGGGCTCATCGATCGGTACTTGGTGATTGCCCACCGAGCTTCCATCGCGGCGGCGATCTGCTTGAACAAGATCGACCTCGCTTCCCCGGAGGAGATGGCTAAGGCTCACGCCGACCTCAAGCCTTACCTCGGTCTCGGCTTACCGCTGATCCTCACCAGCGCTCTCGGCGGAAAGGGAATCGAAGACCTGAAGGGCTTGCTCAAGGACAAGCGCTCCGTCCTGGTCGGTCATTCGGGAGTGGGGAAGTCCAAGCTCGCCGGCCGTCTGCAACCGGGACTGAAACTGGCAAGCGCGTCGCTCACCCGCGAAGGGAAGGGCCGTCACACCACTTCCGTCTCCACGCTCTTCGACTTGGAGTTCGGGGGTGAGCTCGTCGACACGCCCGGGGTTCGCGAGCTGGGGATCACCGATCTTCCCCAGGGCGATCTGGCCGGTCACTTTGCCGACTTCCAGGCTTTTCTAGGAGACTGCCGGTTCACGTCCTGCTCTCATATTCCGGAGCCCGGCTGTGCGGTTCGTGAGGCGGTGGAGTCAGGGAAAATCTCGCCAGCCCGTTACGATAGTTATGTCCGACTCTACCACGAGCTGGCGCATCACCATCGAGTCTCTTGAGCCGGGCTTTCGGCCTGGTGACCAATGAGCGCTCCCACTCTCGCAACCAGTGCTTCTAGTCCTTCTCCTGTCCGAGCGGACACGGCGACGGCATCGGCGCGGCCGACAAAGGCCTGGCGGTTCGAGAGTCGATCCAGCTTGTTGAAGGCGACCAATCGAGGAATACTCTCTAGCCCCAGCTTTTCGAGAATCGTCTCCACCGCCTCCATTCGCTCTCGGTAGCGGGCGTCCGAACCGTCCACGACGTGAAGAATGAGGGCCGAGTTTTCGATCTCTTCGAGAGTGGCGCGGAATGCGTTCATCAGATCGGGAGGAAGGTCCCGGATGAAACCCACGGTGTCGGCGAGCAGCACTTCTTGCTCGACCGGTACGCGAAGGCGTCGGTTGGTGGGGTCGAGAGTCTCGAACATCCGACTCCCCGCCGGGACGTCGCTACCGGTAAGGCGGTTGAGTAGTGTGGACTTGCCAGCGTTGGTGTAGCCGAGAAGCGAAACGATGGGAAGCTTGCGCTCCAGGCGTTTTTTCCTCCGAATCCCCCGCTTCCGTCGTACCTGCTCGATCTCCTTTTCCAAGCGCGCGATGCGATCCCGCACCCGCCGCCGGTCCATCTCCAACTTGGTCTCGCCGGGGCCTCTTCCGCCGATGCCCCCGGTCAGCCGCGAAAGCGCGGTGTCCATCTCGGTGAGGCGGGGGAGCATGTAATGGAGCTGCGCCAGCTCGACCTGCAGCTTCCCTTCTCGGCTGGAGGCCCGTCGGGCGAAGATGTCGAGGATGAGCTGGGTGCGATCCAGGATCTTCAGATCGGTGGCGGCGGCTACCGATCGGACCTGGGCGGGGGTCAAGCTTTGATTGAAGATGATCATGTCCGCCCCGTGTTGCAAGGAGGCGATGACCAGTTCGTCGATTTTTCCTTTACCCAAAAGGAACCGAGGGTCGAGCTTCTGTCTTTTCTGAACCAGCGTGTCGAGCACCACCACGTCCGAGGAGCGCGCCAGCTCGGCCAGCTCTTCCAGTGATTCGCGCTCGGCCTCCACGCTTCCCGTCGTCGCCCCCACCAGTATGGCGCGCACGCGGGAGTCGGCGCGATGGAGCTCGCCCCTCTTGCGCGCGAACTCCCCCTCCAGCTCCTCGATGAAGCCGAGAAAATCCACGTCCATTTGGCTGGAGACGCGCGGCTCCAAGAACTCCCATGCTTTCGCGGCGTGACCTTTTCCGTCTCGCCCGTTGGTAGCCGCCGGGGAGAGATAAGCGGCGCGTACCAGTCCGGGCAGCCCGTCATGACCCACGTCGATGGACGCCATGAGATCGAGTCGGAGGAGCGCAAGATCGGTGAGATCGTCGTGAGTCAAGGGCTCCCCGGCCAGATGGGTGTGGAGGCACCGCAGCCCACGAAAGCGCCGCTCGGCGACGCGAACGCGTTTCAGGTCGGGAAGAACGATGCGTCTTGCATCGCCGACGATGACGGTGTCCACCGAGCCCCGTCGATCCACCAGCACTCCGATCTGTCGATTGATTTCTCGGGACAGCTCCGCCAGGGTGCGGGCGAACTCTTGGGTGACGATTGCGTGAGGAGGAATGCGTTTCTGGTAGATCTTTTCCAGGCGCCTGAGCTGTAAGACCTTGAGGCCGGCTGTGTTGCCCTGTAGCTTTTGAATCGGCGATTAGCCTCCCTGTCATCTATTATACGCCGGGGGTACGCCCGACGCCTTTCCGTATCGCACGGAACGTGTCCTTCGCACTGGACAAGGGAAAGCGCGAGGAGACAGATGTGGCTCTGCGGTGCGATGAAAACTACTTGCTCATCAAGCACTTAATGCCAGAACGGCTGGTACGGGTCTTGCAAACCATGCCATGGAACGGCTGGATTGGCGGAGGTCCTATGCAACCATCGAGAATACTTCTCCCCTTGTTGGCAGCCCTGGCTCTTACCGGGCTCGGTGCCCCGCCGGCACAAGCGTCGCCGCAGGGTTACCGCGGCGCTCGCTTCTATGGTCCCCACGTCCGTTTCGGGTTCACCGGCTACCGCTATCGGCCTTACTTCTCTTATGGGCATTACCGGCCCTACCGCTACTACCGCTTTACACCCTATTACTATCGCTCCGGGGTTTATCTGGGCGCCTACCCGACCGCCGTGTACGCCCCCTATCAACCTTATCAGGCCTATCAGGCCTATCAGGGCTATCAACCTTATCAGGGCTACGCCTTCGGCTCCGGCGCGGTCCGTACGCTGGTAGAGCTCAAGGAGACCCAGGTTTTCGTGGACGGGTACTACGCAGGCATCGTCGATGACTTCGACGGAACCTTCCAAAAGCTCTATCTGCAACCGGGCGAGCACACCATCGAGCTCCGACTCGAGGGTTACCAGACGTTCCAACAGCGTATCTTCGCTAGCCCCAGCCACACGCAGAAGATCCATCACCAGATGGTGCCCCTGGGACCGGGAGAGATTAATGGAGCCCTCAGCCCGAGCGCAGTGCCGCCGGCCGCAGCGAAGCCTGTCGAGCGGAGGCCAGGGGCCGAACGAGGAGTGAGGGCCCCGACCGATGAACGAGGCGAAGCCGAGTCCCGAAGCGAGAAGCCGTGGGGGTTGGGCCCCGCGGCACCGATAGGAGAGCCGCCTCCCGCACCCGAGCCCGCGCCTCCATCACCATCGCCCCCGTCGCCCCCATCATCATCGCCACCGGTCTTGTCTACCGGCCCTCAATTCGGCGTGCTGACGCTGCGGGTGCAACCAGCCGAGGCCGATGTGTATATCGACGGAGAGCCCTGGGGAGCTTTGGGAGGAATCGAAGAACTCTCTATCCACCTTCCGGCCGGCAGGCATCGGATCGAGCTGCGCCGCGAGGGCGACACGGTCTTTGCAACCGAGGTCGAAATCCGGCGCGGAGAAGCGACGCCCCTCAATATACGACTCACCCTCTGAGGCGAGCCCCGCCGTCCCCATGGTCGGTAGCTTTGGGGGCTCTGGGGGCTCCCAGGGTTCGATACGGATTTGCACTTTTCCATCCCTGCGGCGTATGCTATCCGGATTGTTGCGTAACCAAAATCACAGGAGGTCTGAAGTTCATGTTTCGAGTCAAGTTGAGCCGCGCGGCGATCCTGGGAGTCGCCTTCGTTGTCGCGTCATCCGCGCTTGCCATGTCATCCCAGGGCGACGAGTTGAGCGATGAGGATGAGAAGTGGCTGGAAGCGGAAGTGGTGGCGCTCATCACCGCCGAGGAGATCGAGATCTTCAGAAGCCTCCGATCCGGGGACCGCAAGCTTTTCAAGGACCTCTTCTGGGCGCGACGGGACTTCGAACCGATGACGCCCAACAACGAGTTCCTTCAGTGGTACGGGGAGCGCGTCAAGGCCGCCGATGAGGCCATCGACCAAGGCTCTCGCTCCGACATGGGCGAGGTCTTTATACTTTTCGGCCCTCCGGCGGAAGCCAACCCGCGCGAAGAGAGTATCGCCTGGACCTACCCTGCCAACCCTCCGCTCGGCATCCCGGACGGCTTCACCTTCCAGTTCCGCGAGTCGGGTATGGGGTTCCGTCTGGTTCGTGGCGATGAGGTCCAAGCCGCCCTGGAGCGTGCCAAGACCAACTACGTGACGAATCGCGCCATCAGCTACATCAAGGACGAGGATGGGCGTCTCCTGAAGCCGGATTCCAAGTTCGATCCCAACAGCCCCGCCAAGAAGGAGCTCCAGGCGCTGTTGGAAAACAAGACCGAGAACCCCGCCATACCCTTCGAGGCGAGGAGCTCGTTCTTCCGGGCCTCGGAGGGAGCGGTCTATGTACCCATCCTCTTCGAGATCGACCCGGACTCCGTCAGCTGGGACGGCGACAAGACCGAGGTAACGGTTTTCGGGGCAGTCCAGAACTCCGAGGGGCAAACCCTCTATCCGTTCGAGCAACCCGTCGAGCTCACAAAGAACGCTGATGGGCTGGTGATCTACGACGTACCGATCGAGGTGGCTCCCGGTCCTTACACCTTTCTCTTCGGTGTGATGGACAACCAGTCGAGTAAGGTCGGGACGCGGGTCATGAACGTCGAGGTTCCGGACCTCAGCGTCGATAAAGTGACGCTGTCCTCCGTCCTCGTCTATTCAGAGGGGCGCCAGGTCGAGGCGGCAGCCGGAGTTCCCGGACACGCTTTCCAGTTTGGTCCGATTCAATTCGTCCCCAAGGCGGGCGACATGTTCACCTTCAAACAAACCGACGCCCTGGGGCTTTTCTTCTTCGTCTATGGTTTCGGCCTGGACGCACAGGGTCAACCTAACGTCACCGGGCAATACGTCTTCTCCGTGGACGGGGCCGCTAAGGGTCAGACCGCGGTGGAGCGACTGCAGGCCACTCCGCAGCAGGCGATCGGTAACGCGGAAATTCCCCTCTCCACCTTCGCGCCGGGCAACTACAAGCTCCAGATCAAGATTGTGGACCAGGTGAAGAAAGAGACCGTCACCAGGGATGTGGAGTTCGTGATACAGGGTTAGCGGGGTCTCCCGACTGACGGAGGGTTGAGGAAACCGCGAGGAGCTATTCTCTAGGCCGCGACCTTCGCTCGTTCACGCGACAGGATTTCGATGGCCTTCTCGAGAGTGGGATCGCCTTCGCTACCCTCGTCTTCGTACGCCTGTTCGACCTCGACGTCGGGCGTGAGGCCCGTACCGAGGAGAGGCTCTCCGCCCGGCGTCGAGTACTGCGATACGGATAGGATGAGGCCGGAGCCGTCCTGGAGAGGAATGGCCTTCTGGACGCCGCCCCTGCCGGCCGAGCGCTCCCCGACCAGCTCGGCTCTCTGCGCATGCTTGACGGCGCTTCCCAGGATCTCCGCCGCCCCCGACGTTCCCCGATTGATCAGCAGGGTCATGGGGCCTTGGAAAACAACCCGGCCCGTATCGATCTCGAGCTGGGTCTTCTCTCCCTTGCGATTCTGGAGAATCGCCGCAACCCCACCGGGTACGAAGAGCCCGGCCACTTGCGCTCCGTGGCCGGCCATGCGCCCAAAACTGTTTCGAACGTCAACGACCAGCTGGCGCGCCCCGGATTGGGTCACACTCTGAACGGCCCGGGCCACTTCATCGCTCGATCCCGCCTGAAACGCCGCGATGCGGACATAGCCGATGGTGTCGGTGAGCATCTTGTGGGACACCGCATCTCCCGTGCCGGTGGACCGTTCGACGGTCAGCTCGATCGGCTCCGGCTGACGGCCCCGGATCACTTCCAGGTTGATACTCGTCCCCGGCTTACCGCGCAAGAGAGCCTCGCCGATGGTGGCGCTTACCTCACGGGTGTTCATCCCGTCCACCGATTTCAGTAGATCTCCGGGTCGAAGGCCGGCCTTGTCGGAGGCCGAGCCGGGTAGAATACCCACCACCTGCAGGTAGTAGCGCTTGGTCACCTCGACCCCGATACCCGCCACGCCCTCCGGCGGCCTTTGGAACTCCTCGAACTCCTTTGGAGAGAGGTAGGCGCTGTCCGTGTCCAGAGCATCCATCATCCCACGGATCCCGCCCTCGATGACCGAGTCCATCTGGACCGGGTCGACGTAGTTGTTCATGATCAAAGTCACCACATCCTGGAAGACCGAGAGATACCGATAGGCCGAGTCTCGGGCTAAGGCTCTCCCCAGGAGCCCTCCCAGAACGGCGTAGATGACGAAGGGGCCGGAGAGCAAGAGGATCAGATGCTTGGCACGTATGGATCTCATGGACGCGGAGCCTCCCACAGGATTGGTTTCGAGCGCCTTGCCTGCGTCTATTCTGCCTCCCAGGCCCGGAATCGTCAAGGAGAAGGCTCTAACAGACGGGTAGTTTGGGTGGGGTGGGCCACCAGCCACTGCTCGGGGTCCACCGGTTGGCCGTTTTCGCGTATCTCGAGATAGAGGCCTGGTCCGCTCAAGGACCCGGTGTCTCCCACCAAGGCAACCTCTCCGCCTCGCTGCACGGTGTCGCCCTCGCGAACTCTGATCTCGGAAAGATGCCCGTAGAGACTGTAGACCTTGTGGGGATGGCTGAGGATGAGAAGGGTGCCATACCCCTGGAACCAAGAAGCGAACACCACCTGCCCATCGTAGATGGCATGAACCGGTGTGCCGAGAGGCGCCTCGATCTCGATGCCGTTCTGCACCGTCACCGTCCGAAAACGAGGATGCTGCTGCTTGCCGAAGCGCGCGGCGATGGAACCCGAAACCGGCCAACCCAGTTCGCCGTGGAAGAGCCGTATGGGAAGAAACATGGTGGCAGCCTGGCCCGAAGCACCCGCTTCCAGGTCGGCAATCATCGCACTTAGCTTCGCCCGGGCCTCTTCCAGCTCGAAGACTAGCGTTTCGGCCATCTCTCGCCGCTGATGGATCTCTTCCAGAAGGGAAGCTCTGGTGGCCCGTCGTTGCTCGAGGTTCTTGGTGGTCTGCTCGAGCTCCCTTCGTGTCTCCAGAGCCTCTTGGGTATCCGCAAGCAGCTCCGCTTTCGTTTGCTCGAGCGCTGCCTGGTCGGCGAGGAAGCGGTCGATCTTCTCGGCGTCCACGCGCGCCAACCGAGAAATGTAGCGATAGGCGCGGGTGAGCTCGCTCGGCTTTTCCACGGAAAGGAGGAGCCGCATGTAGCTCAGCTTGCCCAATTTGTAAAGGCTTACCGCCCGACTCGCCAGGTAGGGTCTGAGCGCCCGGATCGAGCCTTCCAGAACTTGAATCTCCTTCAGGTTGCGATCGATCTCCCGGTATCCGCGCTCCAGCTGGAGCTTCAGCAGCTCGAGCGTCTGATGGGCGACGCCCATCTGAACTTCCAAGCGGTGGAGCTCTCCGATGAGAGTCGTCTGCCGCTCGTCCAAGGCGCCGAGCTCATCCTTCAACGCCACGAGCTTCTCGGAGATGAGCGCGAGCTTGGCCTCTTCCTGGGCGAGGCGATCTGCCGCAGACTCCCCTGTCGGCGAACGCCCCGCGTCTTCGGGCGTTTCTCTACCCCCGGCGGACGCCGCCAGCAGAAACAGAGATACGGCACCCGAGGCGAGCGTTCGCTTCGCGAGAAGCCGGCGGCCGAATCCGGAATCGCTCAAGATATGTCTCAGAGAGTGGAGGTAAGCTCCCGTCATTATATGCGGTTCTTCACCGACTGACAACGGGTTTCTCAGCCGCGCCCCGCTACCCCGCCATGGGTCAGCGGATGACGATGCGTCCCGGCTGGCCGAGGTCTCCCACAATCTCTATGGACCGGTCCACAAAGGTTCGGATCACTTCCACGTTGGTCCTGAGGTGCTCGGTGACTCGTACGGTCGTGAGCTCCGAGGAGCCGGGAGCCAGGGCCAGTGGTAGAACGATCTGGTCGGCCAAACGTTCGTCCACGGCCCCGGGTCGATCCAAGTAGTCGCGAAAAGCAGCCGCCGCTTCCTCACCGACCGATTCCGCGGATTTGCCTCGCGCGCCCAAGGCGGACGTGGTGACGCGAGTCTTCTCGAAGCGGCCGGTGATGGCAACCACACTTCCCGGCGATGCGGCGGGAAGCTTCACCAGCTGTACAGAAGGGTCGCATCCGGAGGACCGGACTCCGACCTGAGCTCGACTGGCTTGTCGCTGGCGCACGTGCGCCGGCAGGGTGGGGGTCGTCGCAGAAACGATCTCCACCGCCTTGAGCTCGCCCCTCTCTATCAATTGGAGGGCCTTGGGTTTCGCTCCGCCCTCGATGCGAGCCACCACCTGTCCGCCACCCTTGGGATAGAACCCCGCTCGCTCCAACTCCACGTCCAGCTCGAAGCCCGCCTGTCGCATGAAGGGAATCCAGCAGGATTCGATGTAGTTGAACGGCGGGCTCCAGGGAACGTGGGTTCCACCTCGCAAGACGACCTGGGAGCTCGACCCCGCCAGAGCCAGGGGAGCGGCCAGCGCTTGCAGCACCAGGGTGACCGAGCCGGCTGTTCCGATATCCACCCGATAGGCTCCCGGGCGCACCGGCCCGGGGGAGAAAACCAGCTCGAGCGAGCCTTCCCGATCGCCGGAACAGGAAGCGCCGCTCAGCTCGCAGAAGACCCTCACCGCCTGGAGATGCTGGGGGGCGAGACCTGGCCGGGGCCGCCGGGCCCGTATTTCAGTGAGACGGAAGGCACGCCCGCTGATAACGGAGAGAGCGAGAGCGGTCCGGAGAATCTGCCCGCCGCCCTCTCCTCGACTCCCGTCCATTTGAATCAGCTCGGCCATTTTCCCTTGTTTGACGGCCCTTTTGAAGCCTAGCTATACTGATTTTTTCGGCATGAACATAAATGGATCCATGAGATTCATGGGACTCGATTTCGGTGCCAAGTCCATCGGCATTGCGCTCTCGGACGAAACGGGGTTGATTGCCTCACCTCGAGAGACGCTCCGCCGCGCCAGTTTGGAGAAAGACATCCAGCATCTCACCGAGCTCGCCCGCCAGGAGGGCGTCGAAGAAATCCTGGTCGGCATGCCGTTCTCCTTGGACGGAAGCGAAGGCCCCCAGGCCAAGAAGGTGTTGGCGTTCATCCACGCTCTGCAGCAAGGGTCTGGCATCCACGTGACACCCTGGGACGAGAGGCTGAGCACGGTGGCCGCGCAGAGGGCTCTACTGGAAGGGAACGTATCACGCGCTCGCCGGAAGAAGGTGGTGGACCAAGTGGCGGCTGCCATCGTGTTGCAGGGCTATCTGGACTACCGCAACCAGAGGTTCCCCGAAGAGGCTCAGGACTCGCACAAGCACCGGACGCCCGGAAAGCCCGGAAAGGATGACGTCTAAATCCATGAAGCTCGTCGCTTCGCTCCTCGCTTTGCTGGTGTGTCTGACGGCGGGAGCGGCGACCTACGGTTACCATCAGGCCACCCAGCCCTTTAAAGGATACCCCGGGGACGAGATCTTTTTCACCGTGAGACCAGGACAGGCTAGTGCGTCGATTGCCGGTGAGCTCGAGAGCCAGGGGATTACTCGCGATCGCCGCCTTTTCGTGGCCGTGCTCTGGTTCAGGGGAGAGACCAACCGGCTGCAGGCCGGTGAGTATCGTTTCGCGACACCGCTTTCCACACTGGAGGTCATCGACCGACTCGTTGAAGGCGACATCCATTACCTGTCGGTGACCGTACCGGAGGGATTGACTCGCACGGAGACCGCCGAGCTCTTGTCGCAAAACGGACTGGGCGACGCGGAAGCTCTGCGCGCTGCCTTCGCTCGAGGCGAGCTGATCGCCTCACTGGATCCAGAGGCTACTGACCTGGAAGGCTACCTCTTCCCGGAGACCTATCAGTTTCCGCGCAACCCGGCGCCGGAAGACGTCGCCCGAGCCATGGTGGCCCGCTTCACCTCGGTCTTCGACGACGGACGCCGCGCCAAGGCCGCATCCCTGGATATGGACGCCCGCCGGATCGTAACTCTGGCCTCCATCGTGGAGAAGGAGACTGGACTAGCCGAAGAGAGACCTCTCATTGCCTCCGTCTTCTGGAACAGACTCGAGCGGCGCATGCCCCTACAATCCGACCCCACCATCATCTACGGCCTCAAGCAGCAGGATCGCTTCGATGGAAACCTACGCCGTGAGGACCTCGGTCTGGAATCTCCCTACAATACGTACCGCTTTCCGGGACTGCCGCCTGGCCCCATCGCCTCCCCGGGCCAAGCCGCCATCGACGCCGTTCTCTCGCCGCCGGAGACCAACTACCTCTACTTCGTCTCCAAGAACGACGGCTCCCATCATTTCTCGACGACCTTGAGAGACCACACCAACGCCGTCCGCAGGTACCAGATCGATTACTTCCGTCAGAGGCGGCGGGAGCGCACCGGGAAGACAGGCTCTTCATGACCGGGAAGAGGGTCGGCTCCGCCATGACCCTCCTTCTTCTCTACGTCGGGCTCACTTTCGTTTTCACTTTTCCCCTTGTCTCGTTCTTCGGGACGCATCATGTGGGTGAGGATGCGGGCGACGCGCGCACCTACCTCTGGAACATGTGGTGGGTCGACAAGGCTCTCACCGAGCTCCATACCAACCCCTTCGAGACCGATTTCATTTTCTACCCGCTCGGCATCGGGCTATCTCTACACACGCTCGGCTTCTCGCAAGGTCTCGAGTTCATTCTCCTGAAGAGTCTCTTGGGAGATGTCGCCGCGGCCAACGCGATCCTGATGGTGAGCTTCGTCGCATCAGCGCTCGGCATGTACGCGCTCGCCCGCTATTTGGGAGCCCCCGCCCTCGGTGCCTTCCTGGCTGGGATGGCCTTCGCCTTCTGCCCCTATCGCCTCGCCAGATTGGCGGGACACTACGACTTGCTGGGCACGGAATGGATCCCTCTCTATACGCTCGTGTTCTTGAAGGCGGTCCGCGACGACCGGCGC
>DATDRI010000059.1:0-3117 GCA_035291825.1 Vicinamibacteria bacterium
AACCAGGGTGAGCAGCACCAGGCTCATCGCCGACACCTGGTAGACGAGCGTGGAACGAAAGCCCCGGTTCGCCTCCGCCAAGGATGAGGCCGGAATTCGCACCCGGAGCACGCCCCAATCGCTCCCATCCCCGCGCCGGAGAGCCAGGTAGCCGAAGGCGGAGGCGTTCTCCGGCTGGTAGGCGGGATCAACGTCGGTGATCGCCCACGCCTCCTCGACGAGCTGTCTTCGCCCTTGGCGATCCAGCCGATCGAAGGCGAACCCCTTCGATACGTCGCACTGGGAGGACCCGGCTAGGGACCGCCCGTTCCAGTCCAGCAGGCAAGCCGAGCCCAAGGACTGCTCTTGCGCCCAGGCTTCGAGAAACCTGGAGATAGCGGCCGATTGTTGCACCGCGTCGCCCGAGCCACCAGAAAGCAGGTCCTCCAGGCGAGAGACCACCGACCGCGTCTTGGCTTGGGCCTCCTGATCGAACGACCGAGCGAGGAGCCTCCGTGTGGTATAGGAGAAGTGAAGACTCTGGCTGTTGACGATCACCAGAACGAGGATGAGGAACGCCAGGAATAGCCGTAGGCGATTTTCCTGAGAAACGATATCGGCCATACTTCAGTCTGAGCTAAAAGAGGTCGAAGTACCAGTCGATGAGAGGAGCTCCCGCGAACAGGGTTAGCAACGCAGCGATTCCCAGGAAAGTTCCGAAGGGGAGCGCCGTCTTCATGTCTTTGCCCTGAGTTACCATTAATGCCACGCCAACCAGCGAGCCAACCAGTGAGCCGGCGAAGAGTGTGAGGAGAACGCCCTTCCAGCCGAGAAAGGCTCCCACCATGGCCATCATCTTCACGTCTCCCATTCCAAGCCCCTCGACCCTTCTCACTCGGAAGTAGACCTCGGCAACCCCGAACAGGAGACCCGCTCCCAGTGCCGCACCGATCAATGCTTCGGTGAGCGTGATCGGTTCCCGGAATAACGCGAGCAGGAGACCGATCAACGTACCCGGAATCGTTATGACGTTCGGTAGTATCCGATGATCGTAGTCAATGAATATCAAAGCCAGCGTGGCTACTACGAATCCGAGCTCGACGGCGTACTCCGTGCCAAACCCGTGGCGGAGATACGCGGTCAAGGAGGCGGCCATCACCAAGAGCTCCACGGCTGGATAGCGGAAAGGGATTCCCGCCCCGCAGAGCCGGCAACGGCCCAACAAGAGCAGATAGCTCAAGACCGGGACGTTGTCATAGGGGGCGATCGCTTTCCCGCAGGAGGGACAAGCCGAGGAAGGGAAGACGACGGAGCGATCTCGCGGCAAGCGATAGATCAGGACGTTGACAAAGCTTCCCCAGATGAGCCCCCAGGCGGCTGCCAGAGCCGGTCCCAACCAAGGCAGCTCCTGGAACACTGAAACGCCCGACAGGGTGGTGTCCATAGAAGGCTGAGTGAAGGGATTCGCGGGACGGCGGCAGTTCCCCGGTGACTAGCGGGTGGGCAGTGCGGCGAGGAAGGAATCCTCCGATACCTCGGCCCGCTCGTCCCGGGGGTTCAATACATAAGGCACTCCGAGAGGATCCGCAGGCACGCCGCGGAGGTAGCCAGCCGTGATCATCTCCTGCCAGCTTTCCGGGAAATAGCCTTGATGTTCCTTGAATTTCCCGGCCAACGCCGTCAACGCCTCCGCCTGGTCCAGCGCATCAAGTTGCTGGAGGTGGGTCAAGGCATTGTGTCGCATTTGCTCGTTCTCGGCAGTGTCGTAGAGGATCCTCCAGAGCTCCTTGGCGGTGTCCCGATCCCCTCCCCGGGTCAGGGTGCGCCCGGCGGTGGCCACCATCCAATAAGGAGCGCCGGGAAGCTTGCTCCCTTGAAGGAAGATCTCCGCCGCCTTCTTGTAGTCCTCTAGGACCCAGAAGTAGATGAACCCCTTGTCCAGATAGAAGCGCCAGTGCTCCGGATTGTTCTCGATCCCCTTGTCAATGAGGGCCAGCCCCTTGAGCGGCTCCCCCGCCCCCGTCGGCCAGGGCTCGGACAGAAACGTTGCCCCGTAGGTGTATGCAACTCTCAAGTGCGGGTCGAGCGTGGTAGTGATATTGAGAAGGGGCTCCAAGAGCTCGAAGCGCTTGTCGGTGGAATAGAGTCTCTGCCCACCGAAGTACTGCACGGTGCGCAACCAATAGAGATCGGCGGCAAGGCTCTCGAAGCCCAAAAGAACCTTCTTCAGCGCCTCGCCGCTCTCCACGTACAGAATCTCTTCCGTGGCCCGGTATTCGCCGAATCGGTCGTCGATCGCCTTCTGAAGCAAAGCCACTGCGGCCAGCAGCTGTACCAGAACCACCAAGAACAGGATACGGCCCGGGAGTCCGAGACGGCTCGAGGGTGCGGTCTGACGGGCGTCGCTCACGAGCTCAGCCCTCCCCCTCTTGCGCTGGCGCGGGACAGGAGCTCATCGACGTCGTCATCCGTTAGCTACCAGAACGATTGCCAGTCGGTACTTCCCTTTCAATGACACCTCTCTACTTCAGATTGCGGCGGTTGAACACCACGGCAGAGAGGACCAGCAGTACCGCGATGTAGACGACTCCGTAGGCGGTGGAGTAGCCCAGCATGGAAAAGGGAACCGGATCTCCCGCCACCACTCGGGACTTTACGTCAAAGTTTCTCAGATTCGGCACCAGATAGTAGATCGCCTGCGTCAACTGCGGGAGGAAAGACGACTCCACCACCGTGTCCAGGTGCTTGAGCTCTGCCGAGAAGTGTCCTACTACGTAGAAGAACCCCGTAAAGACGCCGCTCAGGATGGATGAGGTGAACGTGCTGAAGAACAGCGCCAAGGCGGTCAGTAAGACCAGCTCGAAATAGATGAGGTAGATAGCCTTGAGAAGACTCGGCTCGAAGCTGCGGGTCATAGCGTACAACAAGGCATAGAGTGCAACGGTCATAATGGTCACGTTCACGGCCAGCGTGAGGCAGAGTCCAAAATACTTGCCGAGGATAAAGTGTACCCGAGAGATCGGTTTGGGTAGAAGCGCGTAGAGCGTTCGCTTGTCGATCTCCTTCGATACCAACCCAATCCCGATGAAGATGGCGATCACCGACCCGAACACCGCGATCGATGCCAGGCCCAGATCC
>DATDRI010000060.1:0-2959 GCA_035291825.1 Vicinamibacteria bacterium
CTAGGAGATGAGTAAACATGTGGCCAGCGTCGGAGAGCAGTGCCAGCGAGTTGGTGAGAAATCCTCCCACCGCTTCCGCGATGAAGGTGGCGCCGGTGAGGATGATGGTCCACAGGAGCCGGCGCCGGTTTCGCACCCTACGGTGGCTGCTGAATCCGGGTTTGCTGGTCACTCTGGGAAAACCATAACAGACTTAGTCGCTTACCGGCCAGTGCTTTCTGGGGTTCGGCGCGGGCCTTCGCTTCTCGGCGCAGGCGGAAGCGAGTTTGCGAGTTTAGGAAGGGTTAGGCGAAAGACGGGAAACCGTTAGTTCTAGTGGGAAGCCGAGGACCCTGGCTCCTGAAACCAACCGAAGTCCTGTAATGCCTGGATCGCTATGACTAGATGGACCGGGTCTCGTCGACTAGAACCGGAGGGTCGAGCGAGACTGACCGAACCCGCACTCTCATCCGATCCCGCGGAAAGCGGTAGCTCCCAGAGGCACTGGTCGACCAGAAACTCTAGAAAGGCAGTGCGGCAGAGATCTTCTTCCACTTCCAACCATTCACGTTTGGGAATTGCTCTTGCCACCGCCGCACCTCCTCGAGGTCTGCATCGGTACTCACTCGCATCCTTAGCAATAGGCATGCCAGAAATCGGGCGCGCCACGGCTACAGAGGGATAACCCCTTTATCGGCAGGGAATTAAGACTTCACACACCCTGTCTCCGCCGATGGTCTAGGGGAGAGCGCATGTCCCCTTTTCTTTACGGTATGGAAAGGAAGCGGAGCGCCTATCCATAGAAGCCCTTTCCCAATCGAGCCTTGCCAACGAGAACGTCCGGAGCTTGGAAACGGGCTCCCGATTCGGCTTCTTGGATCCGCAGTCTTTCCACCACAGTGGGGAGCCCGATCGAGTCCGCGTAGCGTAACAGTCCACCTCGGAACGGAGGGAAACCTGCTCCCATCACCATGGCCAAATCCAGCTCCTCGGGGGCTCTCACCACCTGTTCGTCCAGACAGCGGGCCGCTTCGCTGATCATCAGATAGACGCAGCGTTCCACCGCCTCTTGGCGTTCGACCGATCGACGGCGATCGATCCCTAGCAGCTCGAGGGCCTCCGCATCGGGCGTTGCCTTCTTCCCGCTGTGAACGTAGAGACCCCTGCCCGACTTCTTTCCGAGCCTTCCCGAGGAAGCCAACTTCTCGATCACGCCCGCCGGCGCGGCGCGATCTCCGTAGGCCGCGGCGAGCACCTTGCTTGCCTTCTCGGCCACGTCGATGCCCACTTCATCGAGCAGGCGCAGGGGACCCATCGGCATGCCGAACTCCAGCAAGGCGCGATCGATGCCCTCCACATCTCCCGTCTCCAGCAGCAGGTGACAGGCCTCGTTCAAGTACGGCCCCAGAATGCGGTTCACCAAGAAGCCGGGGCAGTCAGCCACGACCACCGGCGTCTTACCCAGCCGCTTGGCCAATGCCACGAAGGCGGCAACGGTTTCTCGGCTGGTCGCCTCGCCTCGGATCACCTCGATGAGGGGCATCCGATCGACCGGATTGAAGAAGTGAAACCCAGCCATGCGCTCGGGCAGGCCGAGCGCCGCCTGTAACTCGGTAATGGGAAGCGTCGAGGTGTTGGTGCCGATGAGGCAGGCATCGCCGATCTCGGGCTCCAATTCTTGCAGCACCTTCTTCTTGATGCCGAGGTCTTCCACGATGGCTTCCAACACGACGTCGACTCGACCGAAACCGCTCCAGTCCAGAGTAGGGCTCACCAGGCTCATCTTCTTGTCGAGCTCCCAGTCCGTGAGACGGCCGCGCTTCTTCCGTTCCTCATGGATCCGACGCGCCGCAGCCAATCCGGCGCCCAGTGCTTCGGGCCGAACGTCTTTTACGCGAACCGGGATGTCGCGCGAGGAAAGCACCCAGGCTATGCCACCTCCCATGGTGCCCGCCCCCAGTAGTCCCGCCCTTCGAATCTCTGGAAGAGGACCGATGTCTCCGGCCACCCCGGGGTCCTTCTTCGCTTTTTCGGAAAGGAAGAAAAGATGCACCAAGTTTTTCGAGACCTCGCCCACCAAGAGGTCCGCAATGGCCTCGGCTTCCAGCTCCAAGGCTCTTTCGAGCCTCATTCCCAGGCCGCGGCGGATGACCTCGAGCGCCTTGAGCGGTGCGGGGTAATGTCCCTTTGTCTTCGCCAGCACGTTCTTGCGGGCCTGAAGGAAGACGAGCCAGCGCCCTACCGGATTGCCTTCCAGCAGCCATCCGGTGAGGCCGGCGGCCCTGCGCCCCCGTTTCTTTCGAAAGCGTCCCTGTCGCCGAAGCCGCCGCACCAGCTCCACCGCCTGTTTCTCCAGCTCGATATGGGGCACCGCCCGATCGAGGAGACCGATGCGTGCCGCTTTCCGTGCGTCGATGGTACGCCCGGTGAGAATGAGCTCGAGCGCCTCCCGCAGACCCACCAGGCGAGGAAGACGGCTGGTACCTCCCCAGGCCGGGATGATCCCGAGATTGACCTCGGGAAGACCGATTCCGAACCGAGGGTGATCGGTGCCCAACCGACCGTGACAAGCGAGTGCCAACTCGGTCCCTCCACCGAGGCAAACGCCATCGATGGCCGCCACCACCGGAAAGAAAAGTGTCTGAATCCGCCCGAACACCTCATGGCCCAGACGAGAGGCACGAACGGCATCGTCGCGTTTCGCGATGGCGCGGATTTCCTGAAGGTCCGCACCGGCGATGAACATCCCCTCCTTGCCGGAGCGGATGACGACTCCTTCCAAATCATTCCGGTGTTGGAGATCTTCCAGGACTTTGCCCAGAGCCGCCATCACCACCGAGGAAAGCTTATTGACCTTCTCCCCGGGAAGATCGATGGTCAACCAGCCGATGCCGTCCTCCACGGTGAAAGAGATGGCCCCGTTCTCTGCGGACGGTGTGATGGAGCTCATTATGCGTCGGGTTTCTCTAAGCTATCGTGG
>DATDRI010000061.1:0-2835 GCA_035291825.1 Vicinamibacteria bacterium
TGCGGGCGTCGGCCTCGGTGTCCTGAACCTGAATCCCGACGAACTCCACCCCCAGCGGCTTGTATTTGCGGTAGGCCCGCTCGAAGCCTGGAGCCTCGCGAACGCACACCTTGCACCACGACGCCTGGAAGCGCACCACCAGCACGCTCTTGCCGAGATACGCGCGCGAGTCGAGCGCCTTCTTCCCGTCGAGGAGCCGGAGCGTGAAGGCCGGAGCTGTGGGATGGGCCCAGGCGGGGAGAGACGGCCAGGCCAGGATCAGCGCGAGGGCCACGAGCGCGGCGCGCAGCACGGCGTCAGTATACCGCGTGCGCTTAGATTTCGCTGGCGCTGCGCGACCAGCTGGACTATCCTCCCCGTGAGGTTTGCCTGGGCATAGGGGGCGAGGCCCGCCCGATACCCAATGCCCAGACCAAGATTGGAGCTGTAGAAGTTGTCTGACACGACCTCCCGTCCCCAGAGGCGCCTCGCAGCGATCCTCTTCTGCGACATGGTGGGCTATAGCCGCCTCATGGAGGAGAGTGAAACCCAAGCTCTACACCTCCTCGGGGAATTCCGGCAAGTCGCTGGCAGAACGATCCAAGAGTATTCCGGAGAAATCATCGACACCGTTGGGGACGGTCTCTTCGCGGCCTTCGGCAGTGCCGTGGAGGCCGTCCACGCCGCGGTCGCCCTCCAGAAAGAACTCGCTGCCCACAATCGGCGCGAGGCGGGCCGCCAGCCGCTCCTGGTCCGGATTGGCATCGACCTTGGAGACCTGTTGCAAGAAGGAGGGCACCTCTTCGGGAGCGGGGTCAATGTCGCCAGCCGCATCGAGCCCCTAGCCCCGCCGGGAGGCATTTACGTCTCCGGCGAGATCTATCAACAGGTCCGCAACCAGAAAGGCCTCTCTTTCCGAGATCTTGGAGAAAGACAGCTCCGCAACATCAAAGAGCCAGTCAGGATCTACGATGTGGTGTCTGGCGAAGAAGAGGCTGAGTCCAAGCGCCTGGAAGCCCCCACCGCCTTGAGGGCGATCGCCGTCCTCCCCTTCCAGAACATGAGCGCGGACCCGGAGAACGAGTACTTTAGCGACGGGATGACCGAGGAAATCATCACCCGCCTCTCCAAAATCCGGGAGCTCAAAGTCGCCTCCCGCAGCACCGTCTTCCGCTACAAGGGAAAGGGCATTGACCCGCGGGATGTGGGGCGGGAATTGGGAGTCGGGTCCGTCCTTGAGGGGAGTGTGCGCAAGCTCGGCAATCGCCTCCGGATCACGGGCCAGCTCATCAACGCTGCGGATGGCTTTCACCTCTGGTCGGAAGCGTACGATCGCAACTTAGATGACCTCTTCAAGATCCAAGACGAGGTCTCCGAGAGGATTGCGCAGGCTCTCAGAGTCAACCTCACGGAGGCCGAGAGGGTCCAGATCTCGGCCACTCCCACTGAGAGCATCGAGGCCTACGACTACTACTGCCGCGGCAGGCACCTTTTCTATCAGTACACCAGAGGGGGAAACCGAGCCGCTATCAACATGTACCTCAAAGCCCTCGAGCTGGATGAGAATTACGCCTTGGCTTACGCCGGCCTTTCCCTGTGCTACGCGCAACTTATCAGTAGAGGCTGGGACGAGAACCCGATCTGGCTCGATAAAGCCCAGGACGCAGCGCTCAGAGCTCTGGGCATTGACCAGAGCTTGGCGCAAGCCCATTTCGCCCTCGGCTTTGTTTATGAAATGAAGGAGGATTGGGATCGGGAGGAGGGAGCCATGAGACGAGTCCTCCTCTTGGATCCTAACCACGCCCATGCCCATGATAGCCTCGGCGATGTTTACTATCACCGCGACCAGCTTGAGGACGCCATGTCCGAATATCAAACGGCTTTGCGCCTCGATCCCTTCCACCCCAGGGCCCTCGTTCAAGTCGCGGCCACTTACCAAAAAGCCGGTCAGTATCGCGCCGCTATCGCTCAGCTGCGACGAACTTCCGAGATCCTTCCCGACTTCGTGGACGCGGAAGGCCTCGGCGATCTCCACCGTTCGCGGGGAAATTATGAGGAGGCCCTGCAAGCATACAAGCGAGCCCTCGCGATCGATCCCGCCAATATCGATGCGAAAGTGGGGCTCGGCCTGAGCTACGCCGCGATGAGGCGGTTTGAGGAGGGCGAGCAAATCGCCAAAGAGCTACTCGAGTCGAGCAACAAGCCTCGGGAGGAGAATGCCGACTACCAGTTCTTAGTTGGAATGCTCCACCGCGCCCGGGGAGATTACGAGAAGGCTATCACCTTTCTGGAAAACGCCCTCTCTGTTCCACGCAGAAAATACCACCGGCGCTACATGGGGGCTCTTGCCGAGACCTATGCCCTCATGGGAGACCGGGACAATGCTATTGCGTATTATCGGAAGGCACTGGAGTCCGAAAGGTACTCCTCTCCCTACATGATCCAATTTCACTATCGCCTCGGCTTGCTGTGCGAGGAGACGAAAGAATTCCATGCCGCTACTGAAGCTTACCGGAGCTTTCTGCATTTTTGGAAAGATGCCGACGCGGATCTCCCCATCCTGGCCGACGCCAAGGAGCGGCTCCGCGCGCTTGTGGCGCACGGCCACTAGCGATGACTGCACAGGCAAGGAGTAGATGGAGCCGCTTTTAGAGATCTGCCCATGAACGACCTCGAGCACGAGCTCCGGCGCGTCGTCGACGGCGAAGTACGGTTCGACAAGATGACGCGCCTCCTGTATGCGACCGACGCCTCCATGTACCAGGTGGAGCCCATCGGCGTCGTGATCCCCCGCCACGCGGGGGACGTGCAGGCGGCGCTCGAGGTCGCCAACCGGCAGAACGTGCCCATCCTTCC
>DATDRI010000062.1:0-3691 GCA_035291825.1 Vicinamibacteria bacterium
GTGGTTCTCCATGCGAGGCCCGAGCTCCCGGAGGACGTTCAGATCGAGTCGATCGACGAACGTCACACAGTGCGGATTGCCCATGGAGACGGCGGTGATGAGGAAGGTTCGCCCCTCCACTTCCAGCGGAACTTGAACCACGCGCTCTTGAGGAGGCTCTAATTGAAATGGGATCTCCCGGCTGGCCAGATGCGGCACTCCCATGGCGGCCCGGAAGACGAATCGCGATCCCTCCTCTTCGATGAGCTGCAAGCGCCGGGTGCCGGAGCCGGTCTCCACCGAGAACTCGGTCTCCGACGTCCAGCCAGAGAACCTCAGGTAAGCGCCCAGACAACGCAAACCGTTGCCCGAGATCTCGGCGTGACTACCGTCCTGGTTGAGGAGCGTCATGGAAAAGGAAGGCCCCTGCCGAGCTTCGAAGATCACGATTCCATCGGCCCCGATCCCCCGGCGGCGATGGCAGAGGGATCTCGCCAGCGCCGGCCATTCATCCGGGATGGGGAGCTCCTTGCGATCCACCAGAAGGAAATCGTTTCCCAGCGCGTGAGCCTTGACGAACTTGAGAAACTTGGCGGACTTCAACGGCGACATCGTCAACCTTCCTCGGAAGCCGGTTTCATAGAGCCAAGACCCTCACGGCGGCTCAGGTAGATGAGGGCGGCGCCGTCATAGAGCGCGTGGCTGAGGGCAGGCACCAAGAGGTTCCCGCTTGCCTGGTAGAGAATTCCCAGGAGGAGTCCCATGGCAGTGGCCCAGAGAGCCAGGGGCCAGAGCTCCCTGGTCGGGCCGTGCAGGAAACCGAAGAGGACGCTTGCCATCCCGATGCCGAGCTCTTCTTGAACCGCCCCACGGAACAAGAGCTCCTCTCCGACACCGGCCACCGCCGAGAGGAGAATCAGCGGGTACACCGGCACGCCGCGAAAGAGAGGGAATATCTCGGTCTCGAGAAAAGCGTGCACAGCCGCCGGGCGACCCGTTCGCCTACCAAGGTGGTAGAGGCCCAAGTTCCCAAGAGCGAAGCCCGCCGCGGCAGCCAATGAGATGCCCCAGTCCGCAAGATCCCAGCGGTACGGGATGGAAATGTCCCTCAGCCAACACCAGACGAGGGCCAAGACGACGAGACTGCCTTCCCCGAGGAGCAGCCATTGGAGCGACACGTTCTAGTTCCTTCGCTCGCTATCGAAGCTCTGGTGCGGGAGGGGGAAAGGATCCGAAGCCGAAGATCCTCGAGGACGACATCCCTGACTTCATTTGCCTCCAGGTAGTGGCCCCGTCACTCGTCTTGAACACCCCCTGCTCCGTTCCAACCAAGACGTCGCTTCCCGCAGGGGAATCGGCTGCCGGTATGGAGATGGCGAGAATCATCTTTCCCTCGAGCTCTGCCGCGGCCGACTCCCAGCTCTCGCCGGCATCCTGGGAAATGAAGAGCCCGGCATCCGTCCCGGCGAAGAGCGAGCTCTTCCACCAGTAGATGGCACGGACAGCCTGATGGGCCCATGTCGGTGCGCTCACCGGCTGGAAGCTCTCTCCACCGTCACGACTCCGGTAGACTCCCGCACCGTCCAAACCGACGAAAAGAACCGGCTCGATACCAAAATAGCCGGACAGCGTGACGCTGAGGACCGCAACCTCCGGGAGACCTTTCCCGACTTCCTCCCAACTCTCCCCTATGTCCTCGGTGTGAAACAGACCCTGTGACGTGGCAACGAACAAGGAAGGTCCTGGCCATGCGATAGCGTGCACCGATCCCTGGACCGTCTCGGCGATCCTTTCCCAGTCTTCTTCCCCGCCGTCGCGGGATCGGTACAAGCCATCTCGAGTCCCCACGAAGATCACCGGCTCGGCCGGGAAATACGAAGAGGCGAGGATGGCCGTGACCTCGCCGCCTTCCCAGGTGCTGACACCGGTCCAGCTTTCCCCGAAGTCATCGGACACGAAGAGGCCGTCCGGCCCGCCCGCATAGGCTCGCGGGCCGAGACAATGGAATACCCGGATATCCCGGGGAAGACGGTGACGCAGTGTTTCCCAGTATTCGCCCCAGCTATGCGACACGTAGGGACCCTCGGCCGTGGCGACGAACAACCGGGCGAGCGGCTGAGTGCCGTTCGAGGAAAGTAGCAAGAGTAACGGAATCCACAACTGCGGCATGACGCTATTGTACGCTGGTGAGGTGAGCGCTCATAAGCTTCTTCGGCTATCGAGGATGAATGTCACCGGGCCGTCATTCACCAGCGAGACGGCCATATAGGCACCAAAGTCTCCGGTGGCGACTCGAGACTCCGCACCGAGATGACCGCGGAGCAGCTCGACGAAGCGCCGGTAGAGCGGATCCGCTTTGTCGGGAGGAGCGGCCTTGTCGAAACCGGGACGCCGTCCTTTGCGACAGTCTCCCAGCAAGGTGAACTGGGAGACGACCAGGGCCGACCCTCCCGTCTCCATGATGGAGAGATTCATCCGGCCCTGCGGATCCTGAAACATCCGCAGCGTAACCACCTTCTCGGCTAGCCAGATGGCGTCGGGCTCACCGTCCTCCCGCGCCACGCCCAGAAGGATCAGCAGCCCTTTCCCGATCTCTCCCACCACCCGCTGGTCCGCATGGACCCGGGCCGATGTCACGCGCTGGAGGACGGCCCTCATGCTCCTCGGACCGCACGCCTCCGGAAAGGGGAGCGAGTGCGGTGGCGATGCTTCCGATGCGGCACTACTTGAGAGGCTTCACCGATCGGAGAGCGGTAAGAATCTCCTCGGGGTTCTGGAAGCGCTCGGCGGGGTCTTTGCTCAAACAGCGCATGACGATCGACTCCAGGGCCGGAGGCACGTCCCGGCGGAGATCGCTCAGCTTCCGAGGCTTGGTATGTACGTGGTGATATAGCACCTCTCCTTCTACGAAGGGTGGCTCACCGGACAGAAGGTGGAACACCGAACCTCCAAAGGCATAGATGTCGGTGCGGAAGTCGAGCGGTTTACCGAGAATCTGCTCGGGCGACATGTAGAGGGGTGTGCCACTGGCTCGCTGGCTTCCCTCGTTCTTGGCGTGCTGCAGGATCTTCGCCAACCCGAAGTCGGCAATCTTCACGACCCGCTTCCGCGTCAACATCACGTTACTGGGCTTGATGTCCCGATGAATGACGCCATGGGCGTGGGCGTGGGCGAGGGCTTTCAATACCCCGATCATGAAATGAAGAACGACATTGACGGGGAGCTGCCCCTCGCGATCCAGGATCCTGTAGTAGGACACGCCTTCCACGAACTCCATGATGATGAAGAGACGGCCCTGCTCGATGCCCATATCGTAGATGCCGACGATGTTCGGGTGATTGAGTTGAGCCGCGGAACGAGCCTCTCGAAGGAACCGGTCGCGGATCTCCTCGATCTCCATGAATTGCTCCATGAGCATCTTGTAGGCCACCACTCGATCCAGGAGGCGGTCATGGGCTCGGTAGACGATGCCCATTCCACCCGCTCCTAGCTTCTCCTGGAACTCGTACCGTTCACCGCCGCCCAGCTTGCTTGCCAGAACATCCTCCGCCGGCGCGCTGGCGACGGGGCTGGCCGCCGCCTTTTTTTCCAGCTTCTGGAGCCTGCCCACCGCGTCCCGATAGTTGTAGCTCTCGCCCACAATGTTCCGCAGGATCTCGCAGGCCCGATCGATATCGCCCATCTCTTGTGCGGCCTCCGCCATCGCGTAGTA
>DATDRI010000063.1:0-4596 GCA_035291825.1 Vicinamibacteria bacterium
AAGGTGACCAGCGCGCAGAACAGGGAGAGGAACGGTGCCAGCGCGTGTAAGAAGCGGTCCGCCGAAGCGGGGACGAAATCCTCCTTGGTGAGCATCTTGATCCCGTCGGCGAGCGGGTGGAAGAGTCCCAGGGCGCGGATGCCCAGGATGGAGGCGCGGTTGGCGCCGATGCGGTCCTGGATCAGGGCGCTTTGCTTTCGCTCCACCCAAGTGAGAAGGAGCGTGAAGTTCAGGACCGCCCCGAGAACGACGGCGATCTTGGCGAGGGTGATGAGGGTCTCGATGAGCACGGGGTCCTAGAGTTTGGCCGGCCAGCCGCCATCTCCGATCGCTTCCAGGGTCATCCCGGAGAACGCCGGCACTTCAGCCGCCAACGAGGCGAATGCGTGACCTGCTTCCGCGGAGATTGGGGAGCGCCCCATCTTCTCGGCGAGCGACGAGGCGATGGCCAGCCCGGGTCGAGCCGTACCAAGCGGTTGAAGCGCCTTTCGAAAGCGTTGGACGCGGCCGTCGAGATTGGTGAAGGTGCCGTCTTTTTCGACCCATACCGCGGAAGGCAGAACGACTCGCGCCCGGCCTTCTTTCCACAACGGTGAAATGACCACGATGGGAATCGACGAGCCGGCGCGCTGCAGAGAGTCGGAGAAGGCGCTTCCCACCACCAGGAGCGCTCCCGCTTCGCCGGCCGCTTCTCGGATCGCTGTCTCGGCACCTTTTCCCAGAACGATCTGGTAACCCATGAGCTCCGCGCCCTTCCGATTGGGGGAGCGCTCGCCGGTAAAAAGAAGATGGTCGGGTGGCTCGGGAGGCGGAAGATAGTAAAGCGCGTGGGCCTCTTCTCCCACCAGTTTCCGGAACGCCCAGAGCTCTTCGTTCGAGGCCTCGCCGGAGACGACCAGAGCCGGCTTGGCGGCGAGAAGGTCGGCCGCTTTCCCCAATGCGCGCTCCCAGTTGGTGGGGATCATCGGCGCCTTCTCTCCTTCTTCGGGCTCTTCTTCCGATGCCATCAAGGGTTCCCGCAGGCGATGGGCGGAATCCACGAAGTGATACCCGTAGCGGCCGATGTCGCACATCCACCATCGGTTGACGTCCTGGTTGTGCCGGGGGCGTAATCGAAAGACTCTCTTGCCGCCGCCATGATGCGGCCGTTCCGTCTGCCAATCGACCACGATGTTGCATCCGCGGCTGCAGTGCGGACAAACGGAAGGCGTTGATTTCAGATACCAGGGGCGGACCTGGAAACGGAAGTCCTTGTCGGTGAGGGCTCCCACTGGGCAAATGTCGACCACGCATCCCGAATAGAGGTTGTCGAGCTTTTTCCCGGGGAACAAACCGATCTCGGTCTCTACGCCGCGGTTGAGGAGTCCCAGCTCTCCGCTCCGGCTCACCTCGTTGGTGAACCGCACACACCGCGTGCAAAGGATGCACCGCTCGTTGTCCAGCAGGACGGTGGGACCGATGTCCACCACCTTGCGCTTCTTGAGCTTGCTCTCCGCGAACCGAGACTGGTAGGCGCCATAGGCCATGTAGTAGTTCTGGAGATCGCACTCCCCGGCCGCGTCACAGACCGGACAGTCGAGAGGGTGGGAGAGCAGCAGGAACTCCAGGACCCCTTTGCGAGCCTTGTCGACCGGTGGGCTATCCGTCCATACCACCATGCCGTCGGCCGCCGGCGTGGTGCAGGCGGTGGTCAGCTTGGGCATCTTTTCGATCTCGACGGTGCAGATGCGGCAATTACCCTCGATGGAGAGGCCGGGGTGGTAGCAATAGCGCGGGATCCGGACGCCCAGCCGGTCGGCGGCTTGGATCACCGTCAGTCCGCTCTCGACGGTGATCTCCTGGCCGTTGATCTTCAGTGTGGGCATGGCACTTTCCGAATCGACCGTTACGTGCAGAAGGACCCTACCGGTCCAGCTCGCCGCCGATCATATTGATGGAACCGAAGGTCGGCACCACGTCGGCCACCGTCTCTCCCTCGATCATGGTGCTCAGGCCGGACATCAAGTGGAAGCAGGGACCGCGGCAGCGAAGACGGTAGGGCAGGTCGGTGCCGTCCGAGACCAGGTAGAAGCCCAGCTCGCCGTTGCCGCCTTCCACCGCTTGATAGACCTCTCCGCGGGGAGGGCGGATGCCGTGGCCATACATGACGAGCTTGAAGTGTTGCATGAGCCCTTCGATGTTCCCGTAGGTGTCCTCCTTGGGGGGGAAGACGACCGTCTTGTCGTCAGCCACCACGTCCTGGACGCTCCGCTTCTCCGTGCCCTCGAGATCGGGGCTGAGGCGGATGCGCGCCTGGCGGATGGGCTGGAGTGGCGGTTTCGCCTTCATCCCCTCGATCACTTCGGAAGGCGTCATCTCCCGGCCGTCGAGATCCACTTGGTAGGGACCCTGCGGCATCTGCGCCAGGCACTGCTCGATGATGCGCAGGCTTTGCTTCATTTCTTCCATGCGCACCAGATAGCGATCGTAGTTGTCGCCCGTTTCTCCCACCGGAACGTCGAAATCCAGTCGGTCGTAGACCAGATAGGGCTCGGCCTGGCGCACGTCGTAGCCGATGCCGGTGGAGCGCAGGCAGGGACCGGTGAAGCCGTGGCTTACCGCATCCTCGGCGGAGATGACCCCCAATCCGCTGAGCCGATCCACGAAGATGCGATTGCGAGTGAGCAGGCGATGCGTTTCATCGAGTACGCTCCGCACTTCCCCCATGGCCAAGCGAGTCCGTTCCTCGAAACCCTCCGGCAGATCTGACTTCAAACCACCCACCCGGATGTAGTTGGGCATGACGCGGGCCCCGCTGACCTCCTCGATGAGGTCGTAGAGCGTCTCGCGGGCCTTGATCAGGTAGAGGAAGGCGCTCACTGCTCCCAGCTCCATGGCGCTGGCGCCGATGCAGGTCAGGTGATCGGTGATGCGCGAGATCTCGGACATGAGAACGCGGATGTACTGGCAACGTCGCGTCACGTTCAGCCCGAAGAGCTTCTCCACCGCCAGGCAGAAACCGACCTCATTGATGAGAGGCGAGACGTAATTGAGACGATCGGTGTAAGGGATGACTTGCGTGTAGGTTCTATTTTCGCAGGTCTTCTCGAAGCCCCGATGCAGGTATCCGATTTCCACCTGGGAGCCGACGATGGTCTCTCCGTCGAGCTCCAGGTGGATCTGGATGATTCCGTGCATGGCGGGATGCGAGGGACCCATGTTGAGGAACATGTGATCCCGTGGCGGCTCGTGGGGAACGGGTTTCATCTTATACTCCGAATGTTTTGAACCGAGGATCTACCGGATAACGCACCGGCTCGCTCACCATGCTGCGTGGTTCTTCGACGTCTCGCTCGGCAACCAGGGGCTGTCGTTTACGAAGGGGGTAGTCCCGGCGGAGAGGATGTCCTTCGAACTCCGGATAGAGAAGGATGCGCCGGAGCTCGGGATGACCCAAGAAGCGAACGCCGAACATGTCCCAGGCCTCGCGCTCCAGCCAGTTGGCGTTCTTCCAGAGCGGTGTGAGGCTTGGCACCTGCGCCTGGTCCTCGGGCACCGGAGTCTTCAGGCGAATCCGGTGCCGCTTCCTGATGGAGTAGAGATGGGCGACCAACTCGAAGCGGGGGGAGCCGCCGAGCGCCTGGAGATCCACGACGGTCAAGTCGACCAGAAGGCCGAAGGCGAGCTCCGGATCTTCCTTGAGGAATCGGCACGTTTCCAACCAGGCCTGGGGAGCGACGACGACCGTCGCCTCACCACGGAAGGCGTCGCGCCGCAGGAGATGCGACCCCAATCGTTCGGCCAGTTTGTCGAGAAGCTCGGGCGTCGGGGAAGAGCTCATGCGCGATGGGAGGAGTCGGGGGAGTCCCGGTGTCGTTCTCCGCTGGTGAGCGGGTGCGGGGAGCGTTGAATTTTCTCTTGCAGCTTCTGCAGTCCGTCCAGCACCATCTCCGGACGGGGCGGGCAGCCCGGGATGTACATGTCCACCGGAATCACCCGGTCGATGCCCATCAAGGTGCAGTAGTTGTCGTAGAATCCGCCGGAGATCGTGCACACGCCGAAAGAGACCACCCACTTGGGTTCGCACATCTGCTGGTAGACCTTGACCAGCACCGGTGCCATCTTGAGACTGATGGTTCCCACCACCATGAGGAGGTCGGATTGGCGGGGAGAGAATCGGGGAAAGGCGGCGCCGAAGCGATCCATGTCATAGTGGGCGCCCTGCACCGACATGTACTCCATGCCGCAGCAGGCGGTTACGAAAGGCAGATTGAACAGGGAGAACTTGCGCGCCCAGCCCAGAGCGGAATCCAGCCTCCCGGTCACCACGCTGTTGTCGAGCCCTTCCATCAGTCCCATTCGAGCGCTCCTGACCTCCACTCGTAAGCGAGCCCGGCGGCTAGCAGGCCGCCGAAGAACAACATGGCCACGAACTCGCTGACGCCGAGCTCGTGGAAGGCTGCTGCCCAGGCATAGAAGAACACGATCTCGACGTCGAACAAGAGAAAGAGAATGGCGACCAGGTAGTACTTGACGGAGAATCGCGCCGGGAGGGGCGCCACGTTTTCGGCACCGCACTCGAAAGGCTCGAGCTTCGCCGGGCTCGGCGTTCCCGCC
>DATDRI010000064.1:0-5332 GCA_035291825.1 Vicinamibacteria bacterium
GGGGAAATCGAGCTCCTCCAGCTCGGTGCCGTAACTTGCGAAGAATCGAGAGCGGTTGCGCAGGGTGAAGTGCTCTTTGGCAGCCGTCCCGGCGTGAAGATCCCCGGGCGCTTGCGCCTCTAGCTCGAGCCACTTCAGCGAGAGCCAGCCCGCCAGTACCGAAACCGAGACCCCGGCCAAACCCACCGAGAACATGAGATAGAGAAGGTTGTTGCGCGTATTGAAGGCTGCGAACGCCATCACCACCAACAGGAATAACAAACGAACACCCGCCCCGGTGGGAAACACTACCGGTCGGAAGCCCGTTCTTCTCTTGCGGGATTTGGATTCCCGAGCCCATGGGTGTGCTTGGAAGGCGGGAGACCTTCCGGCTCGGCGACGCACGACTCCACGGCGTCGCGCCAGACTGCGACGTCGAGACATGGAGACCCTAGAGCGGAACCAGTACGGTTTCTACGATCTGCCCCAGGATCGTTTCGGCCTCGAGACCGCGGCCCGCCCCGGCGGAGGCCCGCGCCCGCGGCACCACGCGGTGCGCCAGCACCGGAATCGCCACCGCTTTGATGTCGTCGGGCACGAGATACGAGCGGCCCGAGATCAAAGCATGGGCCTGAGCGGCCCTTTGCAGCAGCAGCGTGCCACGGGGACTGACCCCGAGGGCGAGGTCGCTGGAGCGTCGGGTAGCTGTCGCCAGACGGACCAGGTAATCGGCAAGGGAGGGCTCGACCTGCACGGCGCGAACCTCTCTCTGGATCTCCGCAACTTCCTGGCAGGACAGCACCGGTTCTACTTCGTCGATGGGATGAGAGAGTCGCTGGGTTCGCAGGATCTCTTTTTCATGATCTTCGTCGGGATAACCCATGCGGATGCGCATCAGAAAACGATCGAGCTGAGACTCGGGCAAGGGATAGGTGCCGTGATGCTCGATGGGATTCTGCGTCGCGATCACGATGAAGGGTTTGGGGAGAGGATGGGAGGAGTTGTCGACGCTGGCCTGCGATTCGTTCATCGCCTCCAGCAACGCCGATTGAGTCTTGGGAGTGCTGCGGTTGATCTCGTCGGCCAGAACCACGTTTGCGAAGAGCGGCCCCGGCTTGAACTTAAACTGGGAATGGGTCGGGTCGTATATTGACACGCCGATAATGTCCGAGGGGAGCAGATCACTGGTGAACTGGATGCGCCGAAAGGTGCCGGCCAAGGATCGCGCCAGCGCCTGAGCCAGCATGGTCTTCCCCACCCCGGGTACGTCCTCGATGAGCAGGTGACCCTCGGAGAACAGCGCCACCAGAGCATGGGTAACGGTTTCCGATTTACCGCGGATGACGCCCTCCACCGATCGACGGAGCCGTTCTATGCGGGTGACCAGATCCGAATCGACGGAAGATGACGGACGTGGCTTTGGCTCGAAGGCCGCGGTTCGCGCACTCTGTCGCATCTACACGCCTCGCTTGACGAAGAATCTAGCTTCTGTTATACAGCAGCACCAACAAGAAGGGGCGATTAACTCAGCGGGAGAGTGCTACCTTCACACGGTAGAAGTCGCAGGTTCAAATCCTGCATCGCCCACCACTACCGATTGCCCTAAGAGACTTTCTCGCGCCGCGCCGCCCCGACCAGCAGAAGCACTCCCACTCCGATAAGGAGGATGGGCCAGAGCTTCTCGAAAGCCAGCCAGGGGACGAAGTTCTTGAACAAGAAGGCCGCTCCCAGAACGATGAGAGCCAGCCCAACGAAAACAGTGGACCTTCGCTCCGGTCGTTCCTCGCCGTCTTCCAGCGTCGCCTCGAACTTCTCCGCCAGCGTGCTCCCCACTCGCCTCAGCTCACCGACGACCTCTTCTTTCATCTGCTGGTTCTTGGCAAAGGCGGCCGTCGGGCTCTGCTCGGGGTTCTCCGGAACGATGAGCCAGGCTACCAGGTAGACGACCAGGCCAGCTCCACCGAGGAAGATGGCGAGAATGAAGATCAGCCGCACCAGAGAAGGATCGACATCGAAGTAGTCGGCCAGCCCCGCGCAGACCCCCGCAATCAATCCGTCCCGGCGCGAGCGAAAGAGTCTTCTTGCCGCCATCGAAAGGTCTCCGCACACACTAGCACGCGCGGACCATCCGCGTCAAAGTGATGATGGTGCGGATCTTAGCGAGGCGGCGGTGTGGCGCTCGGCTCAGATGTCCTCGAAATGCGTCAGTTTCTTGAACTCGCGGTAGCGGCGGATCACGTCGTCTCGAGTTATCCCTTCCAGACGACGGGTGCCGAAATCCTCGACACAGAAAGACCCTAGCGTGCTACCGAATATGATGGCCCGCCGCAGGGCATCATCGCTCAGAGTTGGCTGGCTGGCCAGATAGCCCAGGAACCCTCCGGCGAACGTGTCTCCCGCGCCGGTGGGATCGAACACCTGCTCCAGAGGATAGGCGGGGGCGGCAAAGCGATGACTCTCGTTGAAGAGAAGGACTCCATGTTCGCCCCGCTTGATCACCAGAGTCTTGGGACCCAGGGCGTGAATCTTCTCCGCGGCGCGGACCAGGTTGTACTCCTCCGAAAGCTGCCGGGCCTCGGCGTCATTGATCAAGAGGACATCGACCCGCTCCAGCATCTTGCCCAGCTCCTTCGGCGTTCTCTCGATCCAATAGTTCATAGTGTCGGCAGCGATGAGCGTTGGATTCCTCACCTGCTCCACCACGTCCAGCTGGAGCTTGGGATGAATGTTCCCCAGAAAAACGAACTCCGATGTCCGGTAAGCGTCGGGTATGGTGGGTTGGAAATTCTCGAAGACGTTCAGCTCGGTGAAGAGGGTGGTGCGCTCGTTGAGGTCGTAGCTGTACTCCCCTCCCCAGCGAAATGTCTTCCCGGCCGCGGTTTGGAGCCCGGAGAGATCGATCGGCCTTCCCTTGAAAACGTCCCTCTCCTTGTCGGTGAAGTCGTCTCCCACCACCGCCACGATGTTGACCTGAGTGAAAAAAGAGGCGGCGAGCGCAAAATGCGATGCCGCTCCGCCCAGAATCTTCTCGACTTCACCGAACGGTGTCTTTACGGTGTCGAAGGCTACCGAGCCCACGGCGAGAATGGACATCCACTCCGTCTCCTTTTCATTTCTTCCGCTTGAGGTACTTGCCGATCAGCGGTGCCAGCTCCTCACGCTTCTTCTTGGAGATGTGATCGGGCTGGGTGATGATCCCGTACTCGAGCGCGCTGGCGCATTGGCAAGTCCTTTCGAAAGGCAAGCCCTTGATGGTCTCCATGATCATGCGATGCGCCGTCTCGGCGTTCTTCGTCAGGTTCGCGATCACCGCATCCACCGTCACCGCCTCTTCACTTTCATGCCAGCAATCGTAGTCAGTCACCAGGGCCATGGTCGCATAGCAGATCTCCGCCTCCCGAGCCAGCTTGGCCTCCTGGAGATTGGTCATGCCTATCACGTCGGCGCCCCAGGACCGGTAGAGATTCGACTCGGCGAGAGTCGAGAACTGGGGTCCTTCCATACAGACGTAGGTCCCCCCGCGATGGAGCTTGGCTCCGGTTCGCATTCCGGCGTCATAGAGGCGCTGGGAGAGGATGGAACAGAAAGGATGCGCGAAGGAAACGTGCCCCGCCAGCCCCGAGCCGAAAAAAGTCGAGATGCGGCCCCGCGTGCGGTCGATGAACTGATCGGGGATGACGATGTCCAGGGGATGGATGTTCTCCTTCAGAGATCCCACCGCGCTCGCCGACAAGATGTACTCCACCCCCAGCAGCTTGAAGCCGAAGATATTGGCCCGAAAGTTGAGCTCACTGGGCGGGATGCGATGTCCCTTGCCGTGCCGCGCCAGGAAGGCCACCCGCTTTCCCGTGAGCTTACCGAGGACGTATTTTCCGGAGGGCTGGCCGAAGGGCGTTTTGAGCGACACTTCCTTCATTTCCTGGAGCTCGTCCATTTGGTAGAGACCGCTTCCTCCAATGATTCCGACCTGTGCTTTTGCCATCCACTTCCCTCCCCGCGATAGTCCGGGCGAATTAGGCCGTCTTCTATAACATCCTCGATTGAAACTTTACAAGGCGGGCGATCAGTTTTTTTGTCTGAGCTCCACCAGGACGCCGTGGGTTGACTTGGGATGCACGAAGGCCACCCAGTGGCCCCCTGCTCCTTTGCGGGGTTTCCGATCGATGAGTCGGGCGCCCTGCCGCGCGAACTCCTCGAGGCTGGTCTCGATGTCCTCTACCTCGAAGCAAACATGATGCAGTCCCTCGCCCCGGCGGGCCAGGAACTTGCCGACCTGGGAGTCATCTGCGTGAGGCTGGAGGAGCTCCAGGTGGCTCTCCCCCACCGGCAGGAACAGGGCCGAGACCTTCCACTCGGGCAGATCGTAGCGATCGCCTCGCTCGAGTCCGAGCAGCCCACCGAAACGCGTTGCGGCTTCATCCAGACTGTGCACGGCGATCCCTATGTGATGGATCTTCATGGTCGAGTATTAGATGTTCTATTGCCTCTTCTTACCACCGATGCTGGCCAGTACCAGCTCGGCGGCGGCGAACGGATCGCTAGAGCGTGATACCACGCGATCGACCGCGTCCTTCCAGACTCGTTCCGGCACCTTCTCCCGAACGATCTGACGCAGCACCTCTTCTAGCCAACCTTCCACGAAGCGCTTTCGCCGAACCTCGGAGCTCTTCTCCGGCACCGCGGCCAGCTCGACGGCAACTTGGAAGAGCCGGTCGACTCCCTCGCCGCTGGTGGCAATGGTACTCACGATGGCGGGAGACCGAACGGCATCACGATTCGCAGAAGCCAGCTCATCGGCCAGGCGATCGGCGCCCTCGCGATCGGCCTTGTTGACCACCAGCAGGTCGGCGATCTCGAGGAGCCCCGCCTTATTGGCCTGCAGCTCGTCACCCAGACCGGGGGCGAGGACGACCAGCGTGAGGCCGACCGCAGCCGCCACCTCGACCTCGTCCTGGCCGACCCCCACCGTCTCGACCAGGATCAGATCCTTTCCCGCCGCATCGAGCAAGGTAATCGCTTCGAACGCCGCCGCCGCCAATCCTCCCACGTGTCCGCGGGTGGCCATGCTTCGGATGAAAATCTCGGGGTTCCTGTTGCTCGCCTCCATCCGCACGCGGTCGCCGAGGAAGGCTCCGCCGGTAACGGGGCTGCTGGGATCGATGGCCAGAATGGCGACTTTCCGGCCGCTGCGGAGAGCGCAACTGGCAATCGCATCGGCCAGAGTGCTCTTCCCCACCCCGGGAGGCCCGGTGAGTCCCCAAACCGCGGCGTTCCCGGTACGGGGATAGAGCTCGGCCACCAGCCGGCGCGCCTCCGGCTCACGATTCTCGACCGCGGTCAGCGCCCGGGCCAG
>DATDRI010000065.1:0-18657 GCA_035291825.1 Vicinamibacteria bacterium
GATCAGCGTGTTGGAGAGGCTGTACACGGTGAGCTCCTCGGCGCTGGAGCCGCCGATGTGATTCGAGATGAGCTCCTGTGACAGATCCATGAAGGCAAGTCCCTGGGGCGTGATGAAAAGCTCGCGAAGCTGGACTCCCTGAGGAAGCGGAGAGCCGAGGCCCGTCCGGGAACCGGCGAGGAGCTCTCGGATGACTTGCTTGGCCTGCTCTTGCACGGAATCCACCAAGGCAATCTCCCGGTCTTCGGGAGCCAGAGCCATGCCGGAGTCAGAGAGCAGGTACAGCGTGACCCGGATGCGGCGCTCGGTCGCGTCGTCCAGCTCTTCGTCGGAGGCAACCGGGAGCGCTAGTTCATCGTCCACGGGCATCTCGGCTTCCCCGGGATCGGCAATGGGCTGGTCGAGGAGCCAGAAGGTGAAGCTCACCACCGTGGCGATGAGGGCTATGGCCAAGGAGACGGCAAGGAAAAAACCTTTCTTGGACACTAGGGTCTTCCGCTGGAGAGCGGACTTCCCATGCTCTCCTGGCGATCGAAGCGCTCCTTGTACTTGACGACGCCGCGGTAGATCGCTTGGGCGAGCTGATCCTGATAATCGCCGGACCCCAACCGTCCCTCTTCCTCGGGGTTGGTGATGAAACCGATCTCGATGAGCGCCGAGGCCATGGTGGCGCCCATGAGAACGCGGAACGGCGCCTGCTTGATCCCGCGGTTCCGCTCGTCCGTTCGATAAGCCTGGAGCTCTTCCTGCAACAGCTCGGCGAGAGTCGCCGATTCGTTCAGGTAAGCCGCTTGCGCCATGTCCCACAGGATGAAATCGAGATCGCTGTTGCCAACACTCCGCGAGAAACCATTGGCGTTCTCGGCGGCGGCAAGACGACGGGACTCATCATCGCTCGCTTCGTAGGAGAGGTAATAGACCTCGCTGCCGCTGGCATTGGGTCGCGGCGAAGCGTTGGCATGGATGCTCAGGAAGAGGTCGGACTTGTTGTTATTGGCAATCGCCGTTCGCTCGTCCAGCGAGAGGTAGGTATCGCTGTCTCTGGTCAGGAGCACGCGCACCCCTAACCGGGTCTCCAGAAGCTGACCCAGGCGACGCGCAATGGCTAGTGTAACGTCCTTCTCCTGCAAACCGCCGCTACCGGTGGCCCCGGTCTCCGACCCACCGTGTCCCGGGTCCAAGGTGATGGCCCTCAGGACGCGCGGCGTGAGGTCGGCGGGAGGGATCCGGTCGGGTGGTCGGGATGGGAGCGGGGGCTCGATCGTGTTGGCGGCGGTCGGGTCCATCCCGGAGGTGGGAGGAGGAATGATCTCGGCATCGGCAGGCACACGGCTCCGAAATAGATCGAGCACCATCCGAGAGGGGCTTTCCAGCTGAAAGGCCTTGAGTGTTCCGAACCGGTCCCCCAAGTTGATAGAAAGCGCATAGCCATCGTCTTCACGAGTGAGCATCACGCTCTGCACGACCCCGTCCTGTAGCTCCTCGTTGGAGAAGTCCGACTCCAGATAACCCACCGGCATGGCCACCCGCACTCGATCCCCGGCCTGAGCCACCTGGTATTCAATCGGCGAGCTGGACTCGAGGACGATGCGCGTGTAGCCAGGATAGGGGAAGGTGCTCACCGTGAGGCGCGGAAAACCCTCACCGATGACCAGCAGTCGGGTAGCCTCTTCATAGGTGATGCGCTGTCCGGAAACCAGCGGGACGACTTTCTTCAAGAAGTCCAAGGGAACGAACCAGTGTCCGCCACGTGCCGTGATCGGTGCTGAAAGGAGAACTAGTTTCCCTTCCCGACCGACGCGCACCATCGACCGGCCGGAAGACACGACCGCCGAGCGCTCGCCCACCGAGAAGGTAGCCGATGCGGCGTCGGCGCTGGTCTCGGTCGAGCTACCCAGGAAGCGATCCAGCTCGTCTAGAGGCAACATCGGGATGTTGGCGAGTAGGCTGATGGGAATCGCTTCTCGGCCCTGCGGACCGATCACCGTGACCCGCTCGATTCGGTCTTGGCCGAAACCCTTCCCCGACAGCCCGGACGTCAACAGCACCAAGCCGAGCAGCCATGCGGATGGGGCGGGCGCCGGATGAAAGCGCGCGCCACCCTGTCGGGGTCGGTCGAACTGGAAGGCCGTCATCGAGTAAGATCCTTTTTACCAAATAGATAGGCCTCAAGCAAGTGACTGGCGCGCAGCGCAAACCCAGGTCTTGGTGTCGTTTGGCAGACGCGATGACGAAGGACCGCCGTGGGGGGGTCTTGGGGTCGGCGCTTTATTCTTCTCTGGTCTCCTTACACTTTCTTACTCAGGTACCAGAGACGGGCGACGACTGGGATCGATCTCGAGAACGTACTCGCCTAAGTGGGTGATCTGTTCTTCTCCCATGAGGTAGCGGAGGGTGTTCTTGAGCTTGGTCAGCTGGATGAACAGATCGTGCTCCGGGTAAACTCCTTCCGGAGACAGGGGACTCTTGAAATAGAAAGACAGCCACTCCTGGATGCCCTTGAACTCGCTTCGCTGGGCCAGATCCAGAAACAAGGCCAAATCGAGTACCAACGGTGCCGCCAAGATGGAGTCGCGGCACAGGAAATCGACCTTGATCTGCATGGGATAACCCAGCCATCCGAAGATGTCGATGTTGTCCCAACCTTCTTTGTTGTCGCCGTGAGGTGGATAGTAGTTGATGCGCACCTTGTGGTAGAAGCTGCCGTACAGATCGGGATAGACCTTGGGCTGCAGGATGTACTCCAGCACCGAAAGCTTGCTCTCCTCCTTGGTGCGGAATGAACCGGGATCGTCGAGCACTTCTCCATCGCGGTTCCCCAGTATGTTGGAGGAGAACCAGCCGGTCAGGCCGAGCATGCGAGCCTTGAGCCCGGGAGCGATGATCGTTTTCATGAGCGTCTGCCCGGTCTTGAAGTCCTTGCCGGCAATGGGCACCCCCTTCTCGTAGGCAAGCGTGGAAAGTGCCGGGGTGTCCACGGTGAGGTTGGGCGCTCCGTTGGCAAAGGGTATGCCGCTCTTGAGGGCGGCGTAGGCGTAGATCATGCTGGGTGCTATCTCGGGAGCGTTCTCTTTGAGACCGCGCTCGAAGGCGTCCAGATCCTTGTGCACCGGGCCGGCTGTCAGGTACGACTCGGTGGAGGCGCACCAGATCATGACCGAGCGTTGGGCGCCGGTGCGCTTCTTCACCTCGGCCATGTCCTCCATCAGCTGCTCGGCCAGATCCATCTTGGTCTTTCCCTGCTTGACATGAGTGCCATTCAATCGTTTCACGTAACTGGGGTCGAAGACCGCCTTCAAAGGCTCGATCGATTCCAGATCCGAGCGCAGCTGATCCAGCTGAGACCGTTCCAGCACACCGGCTTTGAGAGACGACTGGAAGGCGTTGTCTTCGAAGATATCCCAGGCGGCGAAGGTGAGATCCTCGAGGCGGGCCAACGGTACGAAGTCCTGGATCATGGGTACGCGGTTATCGGTGCGTTTCCCCAGGCGGATGGTGCCCATCTGGGTCAAGGAACCGATGGGCTTGGCCATGCCCTTCCGTACCGCCAAGACGCCGGCAATGAACGTGGTGCTGACCGCACCCAGGCCGGGGAGGAGCACCGCAAGTTTGCCTTCTGGACTCTTGATTCGGAATTGTTTCTTGCTCATGCCTCGCTCTCTCCGGGCCCCGGTCGGGCAGCTGGGTTTCTTCCCAGGGTGCTGAAAGAAGTCCTTTTTACTCGATCGGGCGGTCAGGGTTCAACTCTGACCGCCCAGCCAGCGAGGGTTCAGTAGTAACGCTCCCGCAACTACCGGAATCCGAGCGACCTCAAGTTCTCGCGGGCGACTTCCGACCACTCCGATCGCGCATCCTTATCCATGTAGGCGAGCCACGCCTGCCGGGCGGTGAGAAACGCCCCGGTCTCCTGGTAGAAGACGGCGAGGTTGTAAAGGACCATGAGGTTGTCCGGGTCGATCTCTCGGGCCCTGAGGAGCAAACTGAGTCCCTCGCGTTTCAGCTCGCCGGCTCGGGAAGGGTCCCGAAGCGAGCGCTCGAAATAGAGAACTCCCAGCCCGTTAATGGCCTCCACCTCGTTCGGATCGAGCTCGATCGCCTCCCGCAAGCTAGCCTCGGCCTCGTCGAGTCTTCCGCTGTCGAGCAGGTAGAGCCCTAGCGCGATCCGGGTCCCGAGCTCCCGGGGCGCCAGCTCGACGGCGCGCCTGAGTCTCGACTCGATCTCCGCTTCCATCGCTTGCTCGGCGGGGTCGGCCTGGTCGAAGCCGCTGCGGGTTACCAGCGCCCGTTGAAACCCGGCGATGTAGCGAAGGGGCACCCGGCCGGTTCCCTGTCGCAAGCTAATCAGATCGGTGATGGCCCGGGCGACCAAGTTACGACTACGCAGGGGGGCGATGACGTAGGACTGCACCCAGACGAGAAACAACGCCATCCCGGCGACCGCGGCCGCGACCGGCATGACTTTTCCCCAGTTGAGTCGCCATCCTCGGCGGGAGCCTGGACTGGTTGCCACGATGCGGGAGCGTAAGCCGTCGAGCAGCTCAGCGGGGCTCGCCGAAGGTATCTGCCTGAGCGCCGCTTCTTCTTCCACCGAGGCCGGGGCCTCCGCCGCCAGGACGGTGGCCACGTACCGGACGCATTCCGGACATCGATCGAGGTGGTCTTCCACTTCTCGCCGCTTCTTACCGGACAGAGACTTCTCGATCAGTTGGTAGACCTCTTGCGGCTCGAGGTGGCCCTCGCTGGGAGACTCCGCTTTCATGGTTGCCCCCGCTCCCGAGGTCGCGGCAGGCTGGCTGATCAATAAGACACCGAGCCGGCACCGCTCACACGTTGCAAGATGGGCCTCCACCTCGCGGCGACGGACGGGATCGAGCTCCTCTCGCGTGTGAGCGGCGAGCGTCTCGGCGGAGGGGCAGCGGCTCATGGAGTTCCGGGCTTTCTGAGCCTCTCGGGCTCACTCGCTTTATGGGCCCAATCCGCCTCTCTGGTTGAGGACGACTTTTTCACTCCCAGCTCTCCCTCGGCGCTGTTCCCCGCCAGCTCTTTCTGGACAGCCACGCGAAGCCGGCGGACGCATTTCTCGACGCCGCTCCGGGAAAGGCCGATCGATCGGCAGGAGGCCACCTCTTCGATGGTCCGGCCCTCGAGAAAATAGAATCGGTATACCAGCCGGTCGCGTTTCGGGAAGCCGATCCGTTGGATCAGACGCGCGATCCGCCGGCGCATCTCTTCCGCTTGTGCCGCATGCTCGGGGCCAGCCTCTCTACTTGCTACCAGGTCCCCGAGCTCCTGTCCCTTTGCCGGTCCCTCACCGGTCCGCACCGGCTCATCGAGAGAAGCCGCTCGAGGCGGCGTCTTCTGGGCGCGCAGTCTCTTGAAGTGATCCCGTACCAGGTTGGTGGCAATCGTGTTGAGGTAGGTGTAGATCGAGTTTTCGTTGCGGCCCTTGAATTGCGCCAGAGCCTTTCTTTCCGAGTCCAGGAGCCGCAGAAAGACTTCCTGGGTCAGGTCTCTCACCATCTCGCCCGTGCGATCGACGTCGGAACCGGGATGGTACAGGGCCTCCATCCGAAAGCTGCGATAGATGGTGAGCCGGATCCGCCTTTCGAAGCGAGACAGGAACTCGCGCCAGCCCGGATCCTCTGGGCCCGCCTCGACCAGACGATGGATGAGCTCTCGGTTGGAAAGCCCTGTGACGCTCACGGAGATGCCTATATCTGTTCCAAGCTCCCGAGGTCAAGGGCCAAGGGCCAAGGGCGGTGCCGGGGCGCTACAATGGGGGAGACCATGATGGCCCTGAGCCTCACGCTAGCGCTCGTCACCCAAGCCGTTCTGAGCGGTGTCGCCGACGCCACCGATGATGGCGAGAGTTTCCGGGCACGCGTGGTAGTCGAGGAGGGGGGAGTGGAGTCGAGTTACGTCGTCCATTTCGGACCGGGGAGGATCCGTATCGAGCCACCCGAAGAGCAGGTTTACCTGCTGCTGGACGTGTCCCCTATCGCGCTGACGCTAGTGCGTCCCGACCGGAGCCGCTACTACCGCGTGGAGCCGTCCGCGCTCCCGGGTCTGATGGCGGCGGGTATCGTGAAGTCGTCCTGGTTCCCGTGGGTCACCGCGGTGAGCCCCGATCTGATGGAAGGCGTTTCCTTGGAGCCGCGAGGCAAGACGACGCTTCCCGACGGCCGGTCGGGTCTTCTTTATATTGGCGATTCCCCGACCTACCGGCGCGCGGTGGCACGTTACTCCTTGGACCCGTCCGCGTCGGCGCGACGGTTCTTTCAATGGCGAGAGTTCTACTTCGAGCTCTGGGGGGGTGAAGCGACCGAGGCGGAGGCCGCGCAGAAGAAGCGGCTCGAGCTCTACGCCACCCTTCCCCATCTCCCGGTGATTTCCGAAGAGCGCTTCCTATTTCTCAGTCGGCCCCGGACGGTTCGCATCGAAGAGCGTGATCGGATACCGGAGGGCGCCTTTACCATTCCCGACCATTATGAAGAGAAAGAAGTGAGGGAGTTGTACTGGGAATTTCTGGGAGAGCGCTTGCTACGGCAGCTCGGCATGAGAGGAAGTGACCCGGGCTTTGGCGCCGGTCAGAGTCATTAAGTATACTCTGGCCGTGATCCGGGGGACCGAGTGGACGAGGAGTCACGGAACCACGGTGCTCGCCGTCCGGCGGGATGACCGGACCGCGCTCGCCGCGGATGGGCAGGTGACCTTGGGTGACACGATCCTCAAGCAGGGCGCCAAGAAACTGAGACGTCTTTCCAACGGTCAGGTTCTCGCCGGTTTCGCCGGGACCACCGCCGACGCCCAGGCGCTCTTCACGAAATTCGAAAGCAAGCTTCAAGAGTATAGGGGTAATCTGGAGCGAGCCTCGGTGGAGCTGGCCAAGGACTGGCGTACCGACCGGGTGCTCCGGCGTTTGGATGCGGTGCTCATCGTTGCCGACGCGCGGCATGTCTTCCTGCTCTCCGGAAACGGCGATCTCATCGAGCCGGACGACGGGATCATTGCCATCGGTTCGGGAGGGCCCTACGCCCTCGCCGCAGCGCGGGCTCTGGTGGCGCACACGACGCTGACCGCTGCTCAGATAGCGGAGCAGGCGATGCAGATCGCCGCCGGTATCTGCGTTTATACCAACGATCAGATCGTGCTCGAAGAGATCTGAAGTCAAGGGCGATAACGAAGGGATTATGGCCTTCCTTCTTCCTGAAACCGCCGGCACCAGCCAATCCTTGGATCAGCTTACGCCGCGCCAGATCGTGGTAGAGCTGGACAAGTACGTGATCGGCCAGCATGCGGCCAAGCGGGCGGTGGCCATTGCGCTCCGCAATCGGATGCGGAGGCTGAAGCTTCCTCCCGAGATGGCCGACGAAGTGGCTCCCAAGAACATCATCATGATTGGCCCTACCGGCGTGGGGAAGACCGAGATCGCACGGCGCTTGGCGCGGCTTTCCGGCTCGCCATTCATCAAGGTGGAGGCCTCCAAGTTCACCGAGGTGGGGTACGTGGGACGGGATGTCGAGTCCATGGTTCGCGATTTGGTCGAGATTGCCGTGGATATGGTGCGGGAGGAGAAGATCTACGAGGTACAAGACAAAGCGGAAGAGAATGCCGAGGAGCGCCTGTTGGATCTGCTGCTTCCACCTCTCAAGCCGGTCTACCGCTCCGATCCGGACCAGGCGACCGAAGAGCGGACGGCTCAGAACGAGTTTCAGGGCACCCGAGCCAAGCTGCGAGCGCAATTGCGGGACGGAAAGCTCGACAACCGCACGGTGGAGCTGGAGGTGCGCGAGCGGATGTTCCCGTCTTTCGAGGTCATCACCAGCGGCGGCGTCGAGGAGATGGACATCAATATCAAGGACATGCTCCCCGGTCTTTTCGGTGGCAAGACCCGCAAGCGCAAGATGAAAGTGCCGGAAGCCCTGGAGTACTTGATCCAGGAGGAGGAGCAGAAACTGGTGGACATGGATCAAGTGGCCCGCTCGGCGGTGGAGCGCACCGAACAGGCGGGGATCATCTTCGTGGACGAGCTGGACAAGATCGCGGGAAGAGAGAGCGGACACGGCCCGGACGTCTCGCGAGAGGGCGTCCAACGAGATCTGCTGCCCATCGTGGAGGGTACCTCGGTCTCGACGAAGTATGGAATGGTGCGGACCGACCATCTGCTGTTCGTCGCCGCCGGCGCCTTTCATGTTTCCAAGCCCGCCGATCTGATTCCGGAGCTGCAGGGGCGTTTTCCAATTCGTGTCGAGCTTCATTCATTGACCAAGGCAGATTTCGTGCGGATCCTCAAAGAACCCAAGAACGCCTTGCTCAAACAGTACCGGGCTCTATTGGCGACGGAAGGCATCGATCTGGAGTTCACCGAGGATGCTATCGATTCGGTAGCCTCGTATTCGATGAGGGTCAACGAAGCCACCGAGAATATTGGTGCTCGGCGCCTCCATACCATCATGGAGAAGGTCCTGGACGAGATCTCCTTCGAAGCGCCCGATTTGACGCAGAAGCAGTGGGTGATCGACGCCGCCTACGTTGGGAGAATGCTGGATGAGATTGCCAAGGACGACGATCTGTCTCGCTACATTCTCTGACCGGCCCTCCTGGGTTCTGACCGGCTCCTGAAAGACACGGGACGCCTTGCAACCGACGGTCACAGGGCTCCGGCTTAAAGAGTCACCAGCCGCTCACTCTCGATTGGCTTTCCTTGCCCTGCTCATCTCGATGACCGGCACCGCGGGATGCGGGAAACGCGGGGATCCTTTGCCGCCTTTGCTTCGCATTCCCGCACCGGTCAGCAGGCCCCGCGTCTCGCAACAGGGGCCGGTGATCGTCATCGAGTGGAGGGCCCCGGTCAAGACCACCGATGGCGGTGAGCTCGAGCTCCAAGGGGCGGAAGTTCTTCGAAGAGTGGGCGACCCCGCGCCCCCGGCGGCGCCGACCCAAGTGCCAACCGAAGAAACTGCCGCACCCACTGTCCCCGATCGGCCGGCCGAGGCGGCCGCATCAGCCGACTCCCAGCCGCCTGGCAGCATTCCTGCTGAGGGGGCGGTGGAAGAGGTTCGGTCGGAAGAGACGCCGGAGCTTCCGGAAGCGACCCAGCCGAGGGAGGGAGAATCGGGAACGCCGGGAACGGACTTGGCACGCTTGACGCTCGCTGTGACGAGCCAGGCCGACTTCGCCAGCGAGGCGAAGGTGGTGGCCCGGCTTGAATGCCGCGAGCCAGGCCAGCGGTTGGTGTACCGTGACGCCTGGGATCCCGCCTGGGAAGGGAAGCGGGTTGAGTACGCGGTCCGACACCTCAATGGCAGCGACCGACGGAGCGAGAATTCGGACCCGAGCTCGATCGACCCCCTGGCCCCGCTTCCCGCGCCTTCCGCACTGGAGGTCGCCGCCGCCGATGGCTTCGTGAGGATGGCCTGGAAGGGTGAACCGGAGCCGGTTGGTCTGGACGAGCTGGAGTTTGGATTTAACGTGTATCGAAAAAGAGCCAGGGAGGAGTCTTATCCGGCGGCGGCGTTGAATCGCGGGCCTTTGCAGACGACGAGTTTCGAGGATCGGGATGTCGAGTTTCGCCGAGAGTGGTGCTACGTGGTGCGCCGGGTTGCGGCACGTCGTCCTCCTGAGATCGCCGAGCCCACGCCCGAGGTGCCAAACCAAGGGAGCGAGCCCGCCTCCGGAAGCCCCACCGCCCCCACCGATGTCGGGGTGTCGGAAGCGCAGGCTTCCACCGCACCCGGCCGGGCCGCGGCTCAACGACCTGCAACTCCTGCCCTCATCGAGAGTGAGAGCACGGAGGAAGTCTGTCTGACCCCGACCGATACCTTCGCTCCCCCCACTCCGACCCGAGTCGTTGCGCTTCGAGTCTCGGCGGGAATCCTCCTATCTTGGAGTGAGTCGGACGCCCAGGACCTGAGGGGCTACCGCGTGTACCGCGCCGAGCGAGGGGAGGGCCCGTTCGAGCCTCTGGGCTCGGACCTCCTGGACTTGTCCAGCTTCACCGACCGAGGCCTGACCGCGGGCAAGACTTACTTCTACCAGGTGAGCGCGGTGGACGCCGCGGAGCCTTCCAATGAGAGTCCCCTCAGCCCGCCGGTCGCCGCCCAGGCTCCTCAATAACGTTAGGCTTCCTCCCCGGGTATAATGAGTCACCCCGGGCGGTTGCCGGTCTCTCGGCACGGGAGGAGGAGCGATGAAGATCTTTCTCGACACTGCCAATGTGGAGGAGATTCGCGCCGCCGCGGATCTCGGTCTCTTGGACGGTGTGACCACCAACCCGACCCTACTGTCGAAGGAATCCGCACCCTACCGGAAGGTACTCGAGCAAATCTGTGACATCGTGCCCGGACCGGTATCGGCGGAGGTCGTTTCCAAGGATCACCAGGGAATGGTTCGGGAAGGGAAAGAGCTAGCCGCCATTGCCGACAACATCGTCGTCAAATGCCCCCTCACGCCCGAAGGTTTGAAGGCGGTGCGCCGACTGAAGGACGATGGTATCCGCAGCAACGTCACCCTATGCTTTTCGGTGCCGCAAGCCATTTTCGCCGCCAAGGCGGGGGCCTACATTGTCAGCCCTTTCGTGGGCCGTCTGGATGACATCGGAATCGAAGGGATGGCCCTCATTCGGGACATCGTGCAGGTCTTCCGCAATTACCAGTATGAGACTCAGGTGCTGGTGGCCAGCATACGCAATCCCCTTCATGTCATCGAGGCGGCGCGGGTGGCCGCCCATATAGCGACCATGCCGGCGGCAGTCTTCCAGTCGCTCTTCAAGCATCCCCTCACCGACATCGGAATCGAGCGATTCCTCAAGGACTGGGAAAAGGCCCAGAAATAGGCATGCCTTCCGGCGACCGGCTGGCCGAGCTCAACGAGAGGAATCGTCGCGCCGCCGAAGCCGGTGGTAAGGAACGGGTCGAACGGCAACACGCCGCCGGAAAGCTCACCGCCCGCGAGAGAGTCGACGCCCTGCTCGACCCGGGAAGTTTCGAGGAGCTCGATCGATTGGTGACCCATCGCAGCCGGGACTTCGGCATGGAAAAAAGCCTGATCCCGGGCGATGGAGTGATCACCGGTTATGGCCGCATCGAGGATCGGCTGGTTTACCTGTTTGCCCAGGATTTCACCGTCTTCGGCGGCTCGCTGTCCGAGGCCTATGCCGAGAAGATCTGCAAGGTCATGGATCTGGCCATGAAGATCGGTGCACCGATCGTGGGGCTCAACGACTCGGGGGGGGCCAGGATCCAGGAAGGGGTCGTTTCGCTGGCCGGCTACGCGGATATTTTTCTGAGGAACACGCTCGCCTCCGGCGTGGTTCCGCAGCTTTCCGCCATCATGGGGCCGTGTGCCGGTGGCGCGGTCTACTCACCGGCCATTACCGATTTCACTTTCATGGTACGCGACACCAGCTACATGTTCGTGACCGGGCCGGACGTAATCAAGACAGTCACTCATGAGCAGGTGAGCATGGAGAAGCTGGGAGGCGCCGCCACTCACAACGAGGTCTCCGGAGTGGCCCACGTGATGGCGGAAGACGACCGGCATTGCCTCCAGCTGTTGCGACGGCTTCTCTCCTTTCTCCCCAGCAACAACACGGATGCGCCGCCGGTGGTGGAGAGCACCGACCCGCTGGACCGGGAGGACGAGGCGCTGGACCGTCTCATTCCAGAGGAGCCGGAGCGTCCCTACGACATGAAGGAGCTCATCCGCTCGGTCGTCGACGACCGGGAGTTCTTCGAGATCCACGAGCATTTCGCGCGGAATATCGTGGTTGGGTTTGGACGTTTGGCGGGGCGGCCCATCGGCGTGGTCGCCAACCAACCGGCGGTGCTGGCCGGGGCGCTGGACATCAACGCCTCGGTCAAGGGGGCGCGGTTCGTCCGCTTCTGCGACGCTTTCAACATACCGCTGGTCACCTTCGAGGATGTCCCCGGCTTCCTTCCTGGGACGGATCAGGAATGGGGTGGGATCATCCGGCACGGTGCTAAGCTTCTCTTCGCTTTCGCCGAGGCGACCGTTCCCAAGCTGACGGTCGTCACTCGCAAGGCCTACGGCGGAGCCTATTGCGTGATGGCCAGCAAGCACATCCGCACCGACATCAATTACGCCTACCCCACCGCCGAGATCGCGGTGATGGGACCGGAGGGTGCGGTGAACATCCTCTACCGGAAGGAACTGGCGGCGGCGGCCGATCCGGACTCGCTCCGAAAGGAAAAGGTGGCGGAGTTTCGTGCCAAGCTGGCCAATCCTTACGTGGCTGCCGAGCGAGGATACCTCGACGAGGTGATCGAGCCTCGCAAGACACGACGGAAGCTGGCCACCGCCCTTCTGTCACTTGCCACCAAGAGAGATCGGAACCCACCCAAGAAACACGGTAACATTCCTCTTTAATTCCTCGAGGCGTCCCGGCCGAACATGTTTCGCAAGCTTGTCATCGCCAATCGGGGTGAGATCGCGGTGCGGATTGCGCGGACCTGCCGCGATCTGGGAATTTCCACGGTAGCCGTCTACTCGGACGCGGATCGCGACGGTCTCCATGTGCGATTCGCCGATGAGGCGCGTCGCATCGGGCCGGCGCCGTCTACCGAGAGCTATTTGAACATGAATGCCTTGCTCGAAGCGGCGCGCGACGCCGGCGCGGATGCCTTGCACCCAGGCTACGGTTTTCTGGCTGAGAACGCCGAGTTCGCAAGACGTTGCCAGGAACAGGGGTTGGTGTTCGTGGGTCCGACGCCCGATGGGTTAGCCCTGATGGGCGATAAGGCGGCGGCTCGTCGCATCGCTCGCGACACGGGAGTGCCGATCGTTCCCGGAAGCGAAGCGGTGTCCAGCGACCAGCACGCGATCCGGGAGGCGAGAAGAATCGGGTTTCCGTTGTTGGTGAAAGCGGTCTCCGGCGGAGGCGGAAAGGGCATGCGAACGGTGAGCTCCCCATCCGAGCTCCTGGGCGCGCTCCGCCAAGCGCGCTCGGAAGCAAGCTCGAGCTTCGGTGACTCTGCGGTCTATCTCGAGCGTTACCTTCATTCTCCTCGTCATATCGAGTTCCAGATCATGGCCGACGGAGAGGGCTCGGTGATCCACCTGCTGGAGCGTGAGTGCTCCATTCAAAGAAGGCACCAGAAGCTTATCGAGGAGTGCCCCTCGCCGCGACTGGATCCCGATCTCCGTTACCGCATGGCGGAGGCAGCCGTGGCGGTAGCACGGGCGGCAAGCTACCGGAACGCCGGAACCGTCGAGTTCCTCCTGGACAACGAAGGCAACTTCTACTTCCTGGAGATGAACGCCCGGCTTCAAGTGGAACATCCGGTCACCGAGATGGTCGTCGGTCTGGATCTGGTGAAGCTGCAGCTCCGGATTGCAGCCGGTGGGCGACTGCCTGTTTCTCAGGAAGAGATTCGGCCCCGTGGTTGGGCCATGGAGTTCCGGATCGCGGCGGAAGATCCCTTTCGGGATTTCCTCCCCTGCCCGGGTAGAATCGACTTCCTGAGGCCGGCGGGAGGTCCCGGGGTTCGGGACGACAGCGGCGTCTTCGCCGGTGGGGAGGTAACTCCACACTATGACCCACTCATTGCCAAGCTCATCGTGTGGGGTGAAGACCGTGCCGACTGTCTGGCCCGCGCCGAGCGCGCTTTGCGCGAGTATCGCGTGGAAGGGATATCCACCACCCTTCCCTTTTTTCGTAGGGTGCTCCGAGATCCTCAGTTCCGCGCTGGAGAAATGGATGTGGGCTACATCGACCGAAACTGGCGGGGATGGGCCGCCGAGTCGGAAACGATTTCCTTGGAAAAGGAACGTGACCGAGCGGCAATCATCGCCGCCGCGGTGAGCGCCTATCGGGCAGGTTCGAGCCGGCGGAGGCGCATCGCGCCGCCGGCTGACCGTTCCGCCTGGGTGAGAGCGGGTCTAGAGGAACAACACGGGAGCAGACGCTGAAGCTGACACTGGTCTCGAAGGGTGCGGCGTTCCCTCTGGAGGTGGGAGAAAAGGATGGCAGTCTCCGCGTCCATCTCGCGGGCGAGCCGCTGGCCTTTGACCTGGGCGGCCACCGAACCGGGGGGGTGTCCATCATTCTGGGCGGCCGCTCTTTCGAGGCTCAGGTGAGTTTAGAGGAAAGGCGCATCACCGTCGAGGTGGACGGAAGGAGGTATCTGTTCGAGCGGAGCGATGTGCCGGAAGTAGGCGCTGCCCGACGGCCGCAAGGAGACGCCGAGGTCCTTGCACCCATGCCGGGTAAGGTGATCAAGCTGTTGGTCTTGCCGGGGGAAGAAGTCCGGGCCAATCAGGGTGTCGTTTTGTTCGAAGCGATGAAGATGCAAAACGAGATCCGGAGCCCTCTGGCGGGGAGGCTGGTGGCCATCGCGGTTCGCGAAGGCCAGGCGGTCGAGTCCCGCGACCGGTTGTTCACCGTCAAGGGGGAGCCCGGAGAAAAGTAGCCCGTCTCGCCCCTGTGTCTTTTCAGGCCAGCGGTACAATAATGGGAATGGAGAGGCCACCAGGGCACACCCGCCGGAACCCGGGGCCCCGGTGAAGCCTCAGGAAGTGATTAGGTAGATTGACCTCAAATAATATCCGCAGGCGACGTACCCTTACCCGGATTCTCGGCTGGGTGATCGGCGTTGTCGCCTCTGTTGCGGCGGTAACCCTCCTTCTCGTGGCCGGTTTCATCTCTTTCTTTGACTACCCGGACCATCTCAGGAAATGGATGGAGTCGCAGGCGAGCCGCATCCTCGACACACCGGTCCACATCCAGAGTATTTCTGTTGATCTACCTAATTATGCCTTCGTGATCCACGGGGTACGAGTCGAGCCGCGCGGGGAGGGCGAGCCGCCGCTCGAGGTGGCGTCGGTGCGCGGAGAGCTCAACCCGACGCGGATTTTCGATCGGCTCCTCCATTTGAGACTGCTGGAGGTGAGAGGGCTGGCCATCCGCGTGCAGGACTACGGGGGGGGGCGGATCGAGCTGCCCGGGCGTTGGGTAGGCTCGGGTGTCGCGGATGGAGGCGCGGCACGGTTTGGGGTCCTGGCAGACCGGATTCGCTTGGAGGATGCCGTTTTCGTCTACAACAACGTGAATATCCCGTGGCGTCTGGAAGCGGAAGAGCTGGCGGCGAATCTCGAGAGGCAGGGCGCGGATCGTTTCCAGGGCGAGATCCACTACCAGCGGGGCTCCGTTCGCATCAAAGAGCGGGGGCCGGTGGAAGCGGCGCTCCGCGCGCGTTTCAGTCTCGTGGGGCGGGAGCTCCGGGTGGAAGAGGTTGTCGCTCGTGGAGAGTTCTACCAACTCTCGTCCAGTGGCCGGATCGGATGGGGCGAGCGGCCGGAGGCGGAGCTCGCGTTGAGCGTCGAGTCCGAAGTGGGGCCCGCCGCGCGTCACCTTCTCGGGTTGCCCCTGTTGGAGAGCGAGCCGGAGGAGCACGATCAACCGGCGACTTTCCAAGGGACCCTCTTGATGGGTCGTGGTTGGCATCTGGTACGCGGCGTGGCGAGAGTTCCCCGAGCCCGCTTCGCAGGAATGCCTCTGCGCGACTTTACCGCCAACGTTCTTTGGGATCGGAACGTGGTTGAGGTGCGGTCGGGGGAAGGTTGGGTGGCGGGAGGAACGGCTAGGTTCGACTTCCGACAGGCGATTCCACTCAGCTCCGCGCCGGCCGAGGTGACCCTGTCACTGGAAGACGTGCAACTGTCGCAGCTCAACGAGCCGGGAAATGAGGAGAGCGAACGGTTCGGCTCCCGCGTCTCGGGAAGCTTGGACCTCGCCTTTCCCTTGACGAATCCTTCTCTTGCCAGCGGGCGGTTCGAGCTGACCGGTGTGGCGCAGGAGGAGCCTGGAATCTCCGGTCTCGACTTCACCCTGGGCGGCGCCATGGAGGAGGGTGCCCTTGAGCTCGACGAGAGTCGCTTCGAGACCGAGGGTGTCGTCGCCACGGCGGCGGGACTCTATCCGCGAACCGGCTCGACCACGCTGCGATTCGAGTTAGATGCCCGAGATCTCGCTCGCGCCGACCGCCTTCAACGAACACTTCGGTCGCTCTGGCATCCCGAACGGCCGGCGGCGGAGCTCAGGATCACCGGAAGCGGCCGGGCTCGGGGTTTTCTACGAGAAAGACTTCCTCGACTGACGTTCGAGGGAACCTTCACCGGTCGTGATGTCTATTACCGGGGCATCGAGTGGGGCGCCGTCGAGGCGGAGGGGAGTCTCAGTAGCGAGGCGGTCCGCTTCGATTCCTTCCGCGCCGAAAGGGGTGACGCGCAGCTCTTTGGCAGAGGCACACTCTCGCTGGGAGAGGAAGCCCGTCCGGGAGCGTCCGACGAAGTCGGTAACGATGACGGTGTGGAAGGACTGGTCAGGCTTAATAGGGATTTCGACCTCCAATGGGAATCGATTCGTTGGCCGGCCTCCGATCTCGAGCTCCTTCTCCACGCTCCCATAGGGCTCAGCGGGCTTCTTTCTGCAACAGGCAGCTTCTCCAACACTCAAGGGAGATTGAGCGGAACGGGGAGGGCCTCGCTCAGCGCGGGCTCGCTCCAGGGGCAGGAGTTCGACACCGCTTCGACATTGGTAACGGTCCGAGGGCAAGAGCTGATTCTCGACGAGCTTTCCGTCTCCCGTGGGTCGGCCGAGCTCCGCGGGACGTTCCGGCTGGACCTCCAGAGTCAGGAAGTCAAGAGCGACCTGCAGGCGACGCGGGTGCCGGTCGCGGCGTTGGGCCTCTCATCCTGGGACGTCCAAGGCGAGCTCGAGGGCTCCATAGCCATCGCTGGGAAACTGGAAGAGCCAAACGTTGACATGGAGGGCGAGGTCACCGGTTTGAGACTGGCGCAGACGCCGCTGGGGCACGGGCGAGTGGAGGCTCACCTGAGCAGCGGAACGGCGCGGGGCGCCATCTCGATCGCGGGCTCTGATTTGGAGCTCGCGGTCGAGGCGCGAGGACGGCTCACACCGGTTGTTGCCCTGGCGGGTACCGCTCGTTGGCGTGGTGGCGACCTTGCTCCGCTCATACGGTCGGCCTTACCCTCGACGGGCCTCCCAGAATCTTTGCGTCTCATCTCCACCGGGGAAGCCTCGTTCGATGGAAGATTGGACTCCATCGCCAACATGTCCGCGGACGGCAGATTGTCCGGCCTTTCGGTGGAAGTATCCGACTACCGCCTCGCCGCCTCGGCTCCCGTCGAGCTGCGACTCCGACAGGGAACGCTCCAGACGGGCGAATTGGAGCTGGTGGGCGACGATACGCGCATCCGGGCGCAAGGTGGAGTGGGCCTGGTGGACGAGGAGCTGGACCTGAACGTGGGGGGAGCGGTCAACCTCCAGATATTGGATTCCGTCTTCCCATCGATGTCTTGGTCCGGGGGAGCCGAGCTCTCCGCTCATTTAGGAGGGGGATGGAGCCACCCCTCCCTCACCGGATACGTCGATCTGGATCAAGGGGCGTTGAGCTTCCGGGCTTTCCCGCATGCGATTGGCGACATCCGCGGGCGGGCTCTGTTCGATAACCGGACGATTCGTCTCCATCGCATCGATGCCTCGTTCGGCGCCGCTCCCGTTATCCTGACCGGGACCCTTACCTTGAATCGACTGCGGCCGGATGCCTTCGACTTGAGCGCTTCCGGAAAGGGTCTACGACTACGCTACCCCGAGGGGCTGGTGGCGGAAGTGGACACCGAGCTGAGACTGACCGGAACGCCCGCGAGGCAGGTCCTTTCCGGGCAACTGGACGTTCGCCAGGCCACCTGGACGCGCGAATACGATATTGCCGCGGGGATCCTCGGCACGAAAGACCTCATCGACTTCCTGGAGGGTCCCGAGGAGCAGACGTTCCCTGATCTTCGCCTGGATGTGCGCGTCAATGCTCCCGACAGTCTTCGAGTCCGGAACTCTCTGGCCATCATCGATGCGCGAGCCGAGCTGCAGCTGCGAGGCACTCTAGCCCGGCCGTCGTTACTCGGCCGTGCGGAGGCATTGCAGGGCGAGGTCTTCCTCCTCGGGCAACGGTACAATGTTCTGTCTGGGAAGGTGGAGTTCGTCGATCCGAACTCGATTCGGCCTTTCTTCGATCTGACGGCGGAGACCCGCGTACGGAGCTATCGGGTGGAGCTCCGTCTTGCCGGAACGCCCGACCGTTTCTTTCCCGAGCTGAGCTCCGATCCCCCACTGAGAACCGTTGACATCCTCAGACTGCTGGCCGGCGCCACCGAACGGGAGCTCCACCTGGGTAGCGAAGAAGAAGAGGTGGCGAGTGTCGGGGTGGCCAGTCTACTCACCGAGAGGCTCAACCAGGAACTGAGCCGGCGAGCGGAACGGCTATTCGGACTGGACCGCATCAGCATCGATCCCTTCTTGGTGGGACAATTCTCCAACCCCACCGCCCGCGTCAGCATAGGAAAACAGATCTCGCGTGACCTGGCCATCAATTACTCGACCGCTTTCGGTGAGACCACGGAGTCCATCGTGGTGGTCATCGAGTATACGCCCGAGGGGCCGGTGACCTGGACCATCTCCCGAGATGAGACGGGCGCCTTAGCGGTGGACATGAAGTTTCGCAAGAGCTTCTGACATGACCCTGAACCTATCCACCGTGGCGCTCGTTCTGCTACTGGCTCCGGGCAGTGCCTCGGAACGGTACACGGGTCGATTGGTCAACGCGGTGGAGTTCCACCTGG
>DATDRI010000066.1:0-2428 GCA_035291825.1 Vicinamibacteria bacterium
GTTGATCATCCCCACCGGTCCCTTCTTGTATTTTTCGACCATTTCCGGCGAGCTCATGTCCCGCGGAGAGGCGGGGCAGGGAAAGATATAGTTGCCGGGCGGGACGCCTTCTTTCCGCATCGCTTCCATCAGTTTCTCTTCATTGGGCAGCTTCTGATAGTCGCTGCGATGGTAGGTCAGGAACGTATGCATGACAGAGCTGGCCGCGAATACCAGAACCGCCGAAATCAAAATGGGAAGCCACAGGTCTGACAAGTAAACCATGATTACCTCCTCTTAAGACTCTATCTCTTCGAGCCCATGAATACAACGAAACCCGGCTTTCCCTCTTCTTCGGGAACGACCTGGAAAGAAGCGAGGGCACGATCGAGTCGGGCCCGGAACAGCAAGCCGTTCACGCCGCGGGAGGGATCCATCTCGAAGGCTTCGCCACCGGGTGTTTCGTCCCAGGAAGCGACCCGACGAGACAGGGAGCTTTCAGAGACCTCGAGCTCGGAAACGTCGTGGCCGAGCGCTTCCAGTCGTTTGAGAGCGGCATTGAATCGGAAGACTTGCCGTTCCTCGACTTGGTCTTCTCCGGAATGGTCACTTCTCAGGCTCAAAAGGAGCGCATAGACACTCTTCGATATCTCGCCTTTCTCGCCTGCCTGGGAGTCTTCTTCCGGAAACACCGTGTGCTCATCGGTATGGGCAACCGCCAACCCCTCGGCAGCCAAACCTCGCGCGCCGGCAAGATTCGCTCCTTGGAGATGCGTGCCGAGTAGCAGGCAATCCCGCAGGTCGGCACCTCTCAGATCGGCGGAGACCAAGAGGGACTCGCGCAGATCGGCTCCTGTCAAACTCGCGTTGCGGAGATTGGCCTCTCTCAGATTGGACACCCCCATCTGGGCAAGGTGCAGGTTCGCTTCCGGGAGTTTCGCTTGGATGAGCTTCGAGCCGGTAAGCTGCGCCCGACTCAAGTCGGCGCCACTCAGATCGGCGGTGGAGAGTTCCGCCTCGAGGATCCGAGCCTCTCGGAGGTCGGCTCGTCGGAGATTGGCCCCTTGAAGCTTCGCGCGAGTGAGATTGCATCGCTGCAGCCGCGCACCGGCGAGATTCGCGCCCGCCAGCTCCGCTCTCACCAAATTGGCTTCCACGAGATCGGGAGTGGTTTCCGGGTTGTCCTTCCGCCAGCCGTTCCACGCCGCGACCCCCCGCCGCATCCAATCGAGTTGTTCCTTATCCGCCATGAGGTCCATGGTCTCAGAACGGATACGTCCGGGCAAGGTCGAGGGGAGCCCCAAGCTTTGGCTTGATCTCGGTGAGTTGGACGAATGGAGAACTAAATTGACTCCGCGCTTCAAGGAATTGATGACACCCGCCGAGAACCCCTCGCGCATCGCCGGGCGAGCTCGCCGCCCACCTGTCCCTTTTCGCTTCTCCGCTTCTCCAATTTCTTGAAGCGCGACGCGCAACCGGCGCTTCGCAACCTCAGAGGGCGGCCGATACCCGGTTCTCCGAGAAAGGGATTACAATGGAGCATCGGTCCCCATTTCGCGAAACAAGACCTTCTCGCAAGCGGCCGAGACGGAACGCTCGAGAAGTGCCTCACAGGGTGATTCGCTTGCCACAGCGGTTGTGGGGGAGGTGAACGTTCGTGGAACTGGTTTCCCTGGTGGTGGCGGTCGGTCTCATTCTACTCGCTGGCCCCATCCTGGCTCTCATTGCCCTGGTGAAAATCACCAGACTGGATCGGTGGTCGGCCAAGCCCCTTTCGCCTGACGTCGAGGCTCGGCTGGGCTCCCTGGAGGCTCGAGTCGAGCAGTTGAACCAAAGGCTTCAGGCGCTGAAGGCGCGCGAGCTCTCGCCGTCGCTACCGGAGCGGGAGCGAACGCCCCCGCCATCGACCCCCACACCCGAGATAATTCCCGCCGGCGGATTGGATCTCGAGACACTCATCGCCGGTCGACTGCTCAATCGTGTCGGGATCGTCGCGCTCTTGCTGGCGGCAAGCTTCTTCCTCAAATACGCCTTCGACAACGACTGGGTGGGACCGAGCGGACGCGTTGCACTCGGTCTTCTCGCCGGCACCGCACTGCTCGGTTACAGTCAGTGGCTGCTGCGGCGGGGTTATGGTTATTTCTCGGGCGGCATCGCAGGGTTAGCGGCGGGTGTGCTCTACCTTTCCTTGTATGCCGCCTGGAGCTTCTACCAGCTCGTCCCTCAGCCGGTGGCCTTCGCCGGCATGATCGTGGTAACCGGCACCATGGTCGTTTTGGCGCTGGGAAGAGACTCGCAACCGCTGGCGCTTCTCGCTCTGGTCGGTGGTTTCCTCACGCCCACCCTGCTCGACACCGGCCAAGACGCGCAGTTGCCGTTGTTCCTCTACCTAGCGGTGCTGAATGCCGGGCTGATGGTCATGGCGCGCCTGCGCTCGTGGCGCAGTCTG
>DATDRI010000067.1:0-4405 GCA_035291825.1 Vicinamibacteria bacterium
GGCAAAGTGCAGTGGGACGTGGGTAAGTTCGTCACCCCGCACGGCGCGGAGGTCATCGAGTCGCAGGACAACTGGAACTACACGCGCTCTATGCTCTTCACCTTGGCCATTCCCTTCTACCACGTCGGCATCCGCGCCACCGCGCCCGTCAACGACAAGCTTAGCGTAACCGGGCTCGTGGTGAACGGCTGGAACAATAGCAGCGAGATGTTCGGAGACGTCCCTTGCCTGGCGATACAGGCGACCGTGAAACCGAGCTCCGAGCTCACCTGGATCGCGAACTACATGTTCGGCCAGGAGGCGCCCGACGCCGATACTCGGCACCTCTTCGACACCACCGTCATCCTGGCAACGCAGGAGAAGCTGAGCCTCATGGCCAACATCGACTACGGTGCGGAAGGAGACGTCTCCTGGTGGGGTATCGGCGGTTACGCGAAGTATCAGGTGAAGGACGATTGGGACCTGGTCGGCCGCTTGGAGTACCTAGACGACAAGGATGGCGGTTTCATGACCCTCGGCACCGCCGCCCAGAGCTTGACCGTCACCAGTGACCACGTGATGGCGGAGAATCTCCGGCTACGGTTCGAGTACAGGACCGACTTTGCGGACGAGCCGGTCTTCCCGAAGGACGACGGCACATCGAAAGATTCCCAGACCACCCTTGCCTTCGGGCTGGTTGTCACCTTCGGGGGTGAGATATGATCGACTCGCGGCGCCGGTCTTGCGATCGGTACCCTGCTAACAGTGCCCGAAGGAGGCGGAATGACCCCAAGTGACGTTCTCAAGTTAGGCAAGGAGAAGGGCGCGAAGATCGTGGACCTCCGGTTCATCGACATGCCCGGTCTCTGGCAACACTTCTCGATTCCGGCGAGCGAGCTCAACGCGGAGCTGTTCTCGGAGGGCATCGGCTTCGACGGCTCGTCGATCCGCGGGTTCCAGGCGATCAACGAGTCGGACATGCTGCTCTTCCCCGACCCCGAGACCGCCCAGATGGACCCGTTCACCGCAGTACCCACCCTGGTGCTGATCTGCGACGTGAAGGACCCCGTGACGGGGGCCAACTACGAGCGCGATCCGCGCTACGTGGCCAAGAAGGCGGAAGCCTACGTCAAGAGCACGGGCATCGCCGACACCGTCTACATCGGTCCCGAGCTCGAGTTCTTCATTTTCGACGACGTGCGCTTCGACCAGGGCTACAACTTCGGGTTCTACCACCTGGACGCGGAAGCGGGAACCTGGAACAGCGGGCGCGTAGGGACGCCTGAGAACCCGAACCTGGGCTACCGCCCCCGCTACAAGCAGGGTTACTTCCCGGTGTCTCCCGCCGACCACCACCAAGACCTGCGCTCGGAGATGGTGCTGAACCTGGAGAGCGTGGGCGTCAAGATCGAGGTCCACCACCACGAGGTCGCCTCCTCCGGCCAGGCCGAGATCGACATGCGCTTCGACACACTGGTCAAGATGGCGGACAAGGTGATGTGGTACAAGTACTGCACCAAGAACACGGCGAAGAAGCACGGCAAGACGGTGACCTTCATGCCGAAGCCGGTCTTCATGGACAACGGCTCGGGCATGCACACCCACCAGTCGCTGTGGAAGGGCGGGAAGAACCTCTTTTACGCGAAGGGGAGCTACGCCGACATCTCGACGACCTGCAAGCACTACATCGGCGGCATACTTAAGCACGCGCCGGCGCTGTGCGCGTTCATCGCTCCGTCCACCAACTCGTATCGGCGCCTCGTGCCCGGTTACGAGGCCCCTATCAACCTTGCCTACAGCGCCCGGAACCGCTCCGCCGCGGTGCGCATCCCGATGTACTTCGGCTCGGAGAGCTCGAAGCGCATCGAGTTCCGCACGCCCGACCCGACCTGCAACCCGTACCTGTCCTTCGCGGCCTGTTTGATGGCCGGCCTCGACGGCATCCAGAACAAGATCGACCCCGGCCAGCCCCTCGACAAGGACCTCTATGAGCTGCCCGCGGAGGAGGCGGCGAAAGTCAAGCAGCTTCCGGGTTCCCTGGACGTGGTGCTGGACGACCTCGAAAAGGACTATGAGTTCCTTCTCAAGGGGGACGTTTTCACCAGGGACTTGATCGATACCTGGATCGAGTACAAGCGAAAGAACGAGGTCGACGCCATCCGTCTGCGCCCGCACCCGTACGAGTTCGCTCTGTACTTTGACATTTAAGGACGGGATTAAGGAGGGGGACGCGGCGTCGCGTCCCCCCCTCCTGGCCCGCTGGGCGAATCGGGATCGACTCTTCGCTCCCAAGCTTTTCGTCGGAACGAGGGGATATAGCGGGAGTTGGCAAGAATCTCGTCGCGGACGAGAATCGAGTCGTCTTAACCGGCCGGCGAGAGCCGCAAACCGACTCTGGCCGCCGCCCGGTTAAGTTCATGGTCAGAAGCCACAAATGTCACAGTGGTACCGGTGCTTTCTTGGACGAAGATGCATGAGGCCAACTGGATCGCATCATTTGCCCGGAGGCGATGCTGAGGGAGTAGCAGGCGGGCGAGCGTAGCGATTTGTGGCGTTAGTTCGACAACATAGAGTATGTCCAAGTCTCCGGTGAGTGCCGAAAGGGCTCGGCCTCGGTCTGCTTCCGAGATAGACCCGTCGCGGGCTCGGCGCACCAGGGCGGATGCAATCTCAACCTCGGAAAGCCGACTGGTACAGGCGAGGCATTTGCCGAGCAAGTTGCGTACCATGTCACTGCCGGATTCGGCGACGTAGCGCTTCACCAGCGCGCTGGCGTCGAAGTACCCAATCAAAGACGTTCTTCTCGATCGTCTATGATCGTTCGAGAGACTGGCTGCCCGGCAGAGCGAAGGGGCGTGAATTGCGGAAGCCTCTTACCCGACCCCCGCTTCAACAGCCCGAGGGCAACCAGCTCGTCGAGGCGGCCTTTCTCCGTCCCGGGAGCCTTTCCCAGAGGCCGGAGCTCCGCAACAGGCTGGCCGCGTTCCGTCACCACGATGGTGGTGCCTTCCCTTACTTCACGCAGATAGGTGCCGAGCCGCGTCTTGAGTTCCCTCGCTCCCACTTTCTTGGGGCGCCGTTGGGCCATGTGGTCATTGTGACCACTCTGCCCGACCTTTGTCAAGTAACTTGGCGGCAGGGGCCAGTCATTCCTCTTAGAGCCCCCGCCGTTTGAAGTCTTCCTTGCGGAGGCCGTGGCGTTGCATCAGGTTGTAAAGAGTGCGTTCGTTGAGGCCGGCGCGCTTGGCCGTCTCGCCGATGCGTCCGTGAGTCGCCTCCAGGAGTTGGGTCAAATAGCTTCGTTCGAAAGCAGCGGTCCATTGCTCCCGCGCCGCCGTCAAGGACAGACCGGCCCAACCTTCGGTGCCCTCACGAGGGCGCTCGCGGTCCGGGGTCCGCGGTCCGGTTTCTCTCGGAGTCTGTACCTCTTCCAGACGCAGATCCGATTCGCGAATCTCCTCGCCGGGCGCGACGAGCACCGCACGCTCGATCACGTTGATGAGCTCTCGCACGTTGCCCGGCCAGTGGTAGTGAACGAGCGCCCGTAGGGCGTCGGGGTGGAAGCGAGTCGCCTTGCCCCCGAACTGCCGTCGTAGACGCTGCAGAAAGTCTTGGGCCAACTCCGGGACGTCTTCTCGCCTTTCTCGCAGTGAAGGGATGGTGAGGGTGATCACCGCCAGCCGATAGTAGAGATCGGCGCGAAACGCCTGCGCCTCCATCTCCGCCTTGAGGTCACGATTGGTGGCCGCCATGACTCGCACGTCGATCTCGACGGCGTGCTCTCCGCCCACCCGCTGGATCTGCCGTCCCTCCAGAACGCGCAGCAGTTTCACCTGCAGATGGAGCGGCATTTCGCCGATCTCGTCGAGGAGGATCGTTCCGCGCTGGGCGAGCTCGAAGTACCCACGCCGGGCGCGGGTGGCACCGGTGAAGGCACCTTCCTCGTGGCCGAAGAGCTCGCTTTCCAGCAGGCCTTCCGGAAGTGCCCCGCAGTTCACGGGAATGAACGGCCCACGGGCGCGACTGCTCTCGAAATGAATGGAACGCGCCAATCGTTCCTTTCCCACACCGGTCTCGCCCAGGATGAGGAGCGCACTGTCGGTACGGGCAACTCGCTCCGCCAGATCGACCAGATGAATCATCGCCGGACTGGCCGAGACGAAGTCGCTCAGCTTCGAGCGTTTCTGTCGCCGCTGAGCTCCTAGATGCGTGATAAGGTCTTCGCTCCTCCGGTTGGCGAGCGCGAAGAGCGTCTCGCCTAGGACGCTGTCGGAAAGACCTAGCCCCAAGACGGCCCGGTACCCCGCCGAGAGAAGCTCGGCCCTCTCCTCCGGATTTTCTTTGAGCGTCAGAGCGACCACCGCCGGGGGCGTGGGGAGTTGCCTCACGGAGTCCATGAGGCCACCCGCCCGGGAGGAGTCAACCA
>DATDRI010000068.1:0-2390 GCA_035291825.1 Vicinamibacteria bacterium
CCGCGCACCCTCATAGGCCTCGGTCGACCGCTGGCTGAGCTCGTGCACGCCGCGATGGACGTTGGCATAGTCCTCCGAGTACAGGCGAGTGATGGCGTCGATCACCGCCTTCGGTTTCTGAGAGCTCGCCGCATTGTCCAAGTAGACCAGGGGCTTTCCTCTAACCTTTCTCTTCAATATGGGGAAGTCCTGGCGGATGCGGAGGACGTCGAAGGAAAGCTTGTTCGACGGACTCAGGCGGGCTCCCACCACGGATGATTCGCCACTAACATTCATACGATTCCCTGCCTTCCCGGCGACAATTTGGCAAAGAGGACCTTTTCCAGCTCGGAGCGGATGGCATCGATCTGGATCCGCTCGCTGATATCACTAATGAATCCATGTGTTAAGAGACGTCGTGCCGTCTCCGGATCGAGACCGCGGGAACGGAGGTAGAAAAGGACGTCCGCGTCCAGCTGACCAATGGTGGCACCGTGCCCGCACTTGACGTCGTCGGCATTGATCTCCAGCTGAGGATTGGTGTTGACCAGGGCGTTCTCGGAGAGCAGGAGATTCCGGTTCGTTTGCTTGGCGTCGGTCTTCTGGGCGTCGGGGCGGACGATGATGCGTCCGTTGAAGACGCCCCGCGCGTGGTCAGCGAGGATGCCCCTGTAGAGCTCGCGACTCGTACCATGCGGCTTGGCGTGGTCGATCACGGTGTGGTGATCGACGTGCTGCTCTCCTCCCACGACATAAACCCCGTTGAGCGCCAGGTCTCCGCCATTCCCGTCCAGCACCGCATTGACGTCGTTACGAGTGAGACCCCCACCCAGCGATATGGAGTGAGTGGAAAGAGAAGCGCTCCGCCCAAGATGGAACTGCAGGGTGGCGACGTGGAAGGCGGCGTGGCTCTCGCGCTGTAACTTGTAGTGGTCGATGCTGGCGCTCTCTCCCACCACCACTTCGGTGGCGGAGTTGGTGAAATAGACATTCCCGTCGACGCCGGCGTAATCCTCCACCAGCCTTGCCTGGCTTCCTGCCTCGGCAAGGATGAGAATCCGCGGGTGGGTCACCGCCGGGGTCTCGCCCGGCACGGATAAGAAAAGCAGATGGATCGCCTTCTCCATCACCGAGTCTTTGGGGAGGAGGACGAAGGCACCCTCAGCGAGGAAAGCCGTGTTGAGAGCCGCAAAGGCGTTCTCTCGATAATCCGTGTAGCGGGTGAGATGGGGCTCCACCAGCTCCCGGCGGTCGTCGATCGCCTTGCGGAGGCTTCCCACCAGCACTCCCCGGGGAAGAGTTCCCAAGGAAGAATGCTCTTCAGAATACCGTCCGTTGACGAAGACGAGTTGGTGACCGATCCCCTCGCCCAAACGGAAGGGCTCCAGGGTCTCCGGCGCAATCGCCGCGGCAGCGGCAGGCTGGAAAGACGCTCCACGGAGCGGTGCGAGGCTGGTGAACCTCCACTCCTCGTCATCGGTCCCGGGAAAGCCGCGCTCGGTAAAGCGCTGCATGGCTCCCTGCCGGAGTGGATGCACCCAGGAGTCTCTGACTCCCGGCAATCTCTCGAACCGGGAGAACTGCTCGAGATAGGCTCCCAGTCGCTCGCTGACTTCTACCATGAGGCTCAAACGGGCTCCGCCGCCACTCGGCTGGGCGCCGGCTCCTTCTCGATCCAGCCATACCCCTTCGCTTCCAGCTCCAGGGCCAGTTCTTTTCCGCCGGAACGAACGATGCGGCCTTCGCTGAGCACGTGGACGAAATCAGGAACGATATAGTTCAGCAGTCTCTGATAATGCGTTATCACCAGGAAGGCGCGCTCCGGGCCCCTCAACGTATTGACTCCGTTGGCGACGACCTTGAGAGCGTCGATATCCAAACCGGAGTCCGTCTCGTCGAGGATGGCCAGCCGCGGCTCGAGAACCGCCATTTGAAAGATCTCGTTCCGCTTCTTCTCGCCGCCCGAGAAACCTTCGTTGACCGGACGATTGATCAGGCTCTCGTCCATTTGTACCAGCTTCGCCCTCTGGCGCACCAAGGCCAGAAAATCCATGGCATCCAATTCTTCCTGGCCGCGGTGCTTCCGGATGGCGTTCATCGCCGCCTTCAAGAAGTAGGTGTTATTGACTCCCGGAATCTCGACCGGATATTGAAAAGCCAGGAAGATGCCCTCACAGGCTCTCTCTTCGGGGCGCATCTCCAGAAGGTTACGTCCCTGATAGAGAACTTCCCCTTCACTCACCACATAGGTTTCCCTTCCCGCCAGCACATGAGACAGCGTGCTCTTGCCCGAGCCGTTCGGCCCCATGATGGCATGTACCTCGCCGGCTTTCAGGGTGAGGTTGATTCCCTTCAGGATCTCCACGCAGCCTGCCTTGGCGTGGAGGTTCTTGATTTCCAGCATCGGTTTC
>DATDRI010000069.1:0-4620 GCA_035291825.1 Vicinamibacteria bacterium
AAACGGGAATCGCGCCACCGGTACGTTATTGGGATATGAGGTCACCAAGCGTTATGGCGCCGAGGGGCTTCCCGACGATACCATTCGCATCCACTTCCAAGGCTCGGCCGGTCAGAGCTTCGGTGCCTTTCTTCCCCGGGGAATCACCCTCGTTCTCGAGGGCGACTCCAACGACTATCTGGCCAAGGGGCTCTCCGGGGGGAAGGTCGTCGCTTTCCCACCGCGCCAAGCCACCTTCCCGCCGGAGGTGAACATTCTGGTCGGCAACGTGGTCCTCTATGGAGCGACGGGCGGGGCGGTCTTTCTGCGCGGGGTGGCGGGCGAGCGTTTCGCAGTTAGGAACAGCGGAGCGCACGCCGTGGTCGAGGGAGTCGGCGACCACGGCTGCGAGTACATGACCGGTGGTCGGGTGGTGGTGCTGGGCCGCACCGGGCGCAACTTCGCGGCCGGCATGTCGGGTGGAATCGCCTACGTCCTGGATGAGACCGGCTTCTTCCCGACGCGCTGCAATCAGGAGATGGTCTCTCTCGACCCCCTCGTCGCCGCCGCCGACGTCGAGGAGGTCCAGTCGCTCATCGGCCAACATGCCCGATACACCGGAAGCTCCGTGGCGCAGCGCGTCCTCGATTTCTGGGAGTACTACCAACGAAAGTTCGTGAAGGTCATGCCGCGAGACTACCAACGGGCCCTGCTGGCGATGAAGCGGGCGGACGAGCTGGGCCTTAAGTGGGAAGAGGCGGTGATGGAAGGGGCGCACGGGTAAGGCCGGCAAGAGCAGAGCGCGGTATGGGTAAGGCCACCGGGTTCGTCGAGTTCAGGCGAAGGGTCGCCCCGCGCCGTCCTGTATCGGAGCGCCTGCGTGATTGGAAGGAAGTCTATCTCCCCATCGCCGACGATATCCTGCGCAGTCAGGGTGCCCGTTGCATGGATTGCGGCGTGCCCTTTTGCCACCAGGGATGCCCGCTCGGCAACCTGATTCCCGATTGGAACGACCTCGTCTACCGCGACAAATGGGCGGAGGGCATTGTCCGCCTCCACGCCACCAACAACTTCCCCGAGTTCACCGGCCGACTCTGCCCGGCCCCCTGCGAGGGCTCTTGCGTTCTGGCCATTAACAATGATCCCGTCACCATCAAACAGATCGAGAACGCGCTCATCGATCGTGCCTTCGAGAAAGGGTGGGTTCGCCCTCAACCTCCCGCCACGCGAACCGGTAAGAGGGTCGCGGTGGTTGGTTCTGGACCTGCCGGTCTGGCCGCCGCCCAACAGCTCAACCGAGCAGGCCATTCGGTGACCGTCCTCGAGCGAGACGACCGGCCGGGTGGGCTGCTTCGCTACGGAATACCCGAGTTCAAGATGGAAAAGCGCCTGCTCGACCGACGGCTCCGACAAATGGAGCAGGAAGGCGTCCTGTTCGAGACCGGCGTCAACGTCGGGGTCACCATCTCCGCTCATCAGCTTGGTGAGGACTTCGATGCCATGGTCCTTGCCGGCGGCGCGCGTCAACCGAGAGATCTTCCCATGCCGGGCCGCGAGCTCAAGGGCATCGTGTTCGCCATGGATTACCTCACCCTTCAGAATCGGTTGTGCGAAGGGGATAACGTTCCGCGGGACCCATTCCTGAACGCTGCCGGCAAGCACGTGGTCATCATCGGCGGCGGCGACACCGGTGCGGATTGTTTGGGTACCGCTCACCGCCAAGGGGCTCGCTCGGTCACGCAGCTGGAGCTGCTTCCTCGGCCTCCCGATCAGAGGGACACCGTATCGAACCCCTGGCCCCTCTATCCGCAGATCTTCCGCGTGTCTTCGGCACACGAGGAAGGCGGGGAGCGCCTTTATTCGATTTCCACCAAGAGATTCGTTGGCCAGGAAGGCGCGGTGAGGAGGCTCCAATCGATCCGGGTAGAGATGAAGACGGGAGCGAACGGGCGGCTCACGTTCGATGAGCTACCGGGGACCGAGTCCGAGATCGAGACGGAACTGGTGCTGCTGGCCATGGGGTTCGTCGGTCCGGAGAGAAACGGCCTTCTCGAGGAGCTGGGCGTGAAGCTCACCGAGCGAGGAAACGTCTGGCGTGACGAGAAATGGACTACCAGCGTGCCGGGCGTATTCACCGCCGGCGACATGCAGCGCGGTCAGTCACTCATCGTGTGGGCCATCGCCGAGGGACGCTCCTGCGCCCGCGCCGTGGATGCCCACCTCATGGGGTACTCGGACCTTCCCGCGCCGCTCGCCTGACTCGACCCGGCGGGCCGCCGGTTCAGTTCTCCGCGATCTTGTACAGGTTCCGATAGCCCCTGAGATACATCTCCCCACCTACCACCGCCGGCGAGGCGTCGAAGCCGTCGTCCAGTGCGTTTTGAGCGAGGATCTTGAATTCCGGACCGTTCTCGATCACCAAGGCGTTGCCGTCGCGTCCCACAAGGTAGACGCGTCCGGCCGCGCCGACCGGAGAAGCATAGACCTCCGATAACCCCTCCAGTCGAAGCGGCCCGTAGTTCAGCTCACCGGTTACCGAGTTCAGACTGGTGAGAATCGCCGAGTTGGACTTGAGGAAGTACAGGTTGTTCCCATAGAGCAAGGGAGAGGGAACGTAAGGCGTATCTCGATTGTACTCCCACAGCACCGCGCTGGTGCCGGTGACGTCACCCTTCGCATCCGCCAGGCGAATGGCGCGCAGAGCGTTCCCCCGAAAGCCGCTGGTCAAATAGACGACCCCGTCGGCGAAGACCGGAGAAGGGATGGGATTCATCGTCAAGCCGGCTCCCTCCCAAAGGAGCTCGCCGCTGGCCAGATCGTAGCTGCGCACGCGGTTGGTGCCGGCGGTGATGACCTGCCGCCGGCCGCCTTGGTCGACGATCAGCGGCGTGGCCCATGTGTCGACCTCGTCCCGATCTTTTCTCCACCGTTCCGCACCGGTGTTCTTGTCGAGTGCGACGATGAAAGACGGCCCCTGATGATCCCAGGTGAGGACCAGTACGTCACCGTACAGGGCAGGCGTAGCGCCTTCGCCGAACTCGTTCCGGATGTTCATGTCACCGAAGTCTTTCTCCCAGCGAAGTTTGCCCTCCATGTCGTAGCAGTACAGGCCGCGCGAGCCGAAAAACGCGATTACGTTCTCACCTTCCGTTAATGCCGAAGCCGAAGCAAAGGTCCCCTCGGCTCTTTTGCCGGCGTGCGGTTGCTCCACCCGAGCTCTTTGATCCCACAAAATGCTACCGTCCTCACGGCTGACCGCCAGCACGCGGTACTCGTGAACCGCCTCCCCTCCTGCGGTGGCGCCGCCATCGGCCTGGGCGATCGGAATCGCGGTGGTCACGAACACGCGGTCGTTCCAAACGACAGGCGAGCTCGATCCTTTGCCAGGGATGGCGATCTTCCAGCTGACGTTTCTGTTCTCCGCCCACTCCACTGGCGGATCGCCGAGCGGTGCCACGCCCGTCATGAGAGGTCCGCGCCATTGTGGCCAGAACTGTTCGTCGTCCGTCGGGGCGACGGCGCCCACCTGAGTTACCAGCAAAGCGATGACCGCCATCGCGACGCCTGTTTCTTTCATGTTTCGGTTACCTCCTCGCCGCATGCTTCGACCGACTATACGTCGGACCACGGTCTTCTATGAAATCGCTCGGGCACGAAAACCGGTGCGTGGCCATCGGACGTCCTCGACAACCCACAATCTTGAGAATCTTGACAAGGGGGGGGCGGTCTGTTGTATTCTGCAGCCCATGAGTTTCCAAAAGGGCAGCACCTCTCCGATGCTTTCCATGAAGGCCGGGGTATCCGCCTCGGCGATCAGCATCGCCATTACCATTATCGGGCACGGGTGCGGGCCTCCAGGATAGAGGAGAGCGAAAAGGCCCCGCACCCGAAAGGGTGCGGGGCTTTTTTTTTGTGTGCGCCAGGCATGGCGCGCAGCGCCGTGACTGGCGCTGTCAACCGTGGAGCGAAAGCGAAGCGGGAAGTGACTAGGAGGTGCCCCGTAAGGGAAGTCCTCTGGGGGTCTCGGTGGCAGGAACCCCTAGCTGAACAGCAACCGCGTCACCGCGAGGTGGGGTGGGAAGGAAGCTGTAAGCAAACTCCCGGCCCGAGGAACACGAAGCGCATAGAGGCGTCCTGGAGGTGGGCGAGGGGGCAAGAAGACCCGAAGCCCGATGCCATCCGGACCGAAGGGGCGTAGATGCGACGGGTGTATGGGAGGAAAGTCACGCGCCTTACCCTGGGAGGTCTGCTCATCCGCCGATGAGGCTAGCGACGCCGAGAGGCGTGGCGAGGGATGAGCAGAAGTCAGCCGAGGCCGTAGTAACCGCTGCGCACAAGCGGTGAAGGGCCGAACAGGAGGAGCCGAGTTGGCTCGAAACGTTCGATGAGTGAGGCAGACGCAGTCCAGAAGGCTGAGAGGCCGGAGCGGAGTCGGAAAGTAGGCGGCGGAACCGCTGAGGGTACGACCCCCGCGCGTCAAGCACTCACGGCACGTGGAGAAGAGCCAAAGCCGAGGCTCCGTCGCTCATGGAGGAGGTGTTGCGCCGAGAGAACGTGAGGCCAGCGTATAAGCGGGTAGTCCCTACTCGCTATTTGCGCGCTCACGGTCTCTTGAGCTTCCTCGCGGAGCACCGGAGGCTT
>DATDRI010000070.1:0-3045 GCA_035291825.1 Vicinamibacteria bacterium
CGAGGCGTTCCTTCGCGAGAAGCTCGTCATCGTGGGAGGCGATATAACGGAAGAGAATCTCGGCTACTCGGAGAAGGAGGCGGCTCGCATCGCTTCTGAAGTGGACGTTCTGGTCAATTGTTCCGGCCGGGTTACCTTCAACCCGCCCCTAGAGGCTGCTCTCAAGACCAACGTCACCGGAACGCTCCATACCATCGCCTTCGCCAAGCGCATGAAGCGCCCGGCCTTGGTGCACGTGAGCACCTGCTTTGTGGCCGGAAACCGATCGGGCGAGATCTGGGAGAACGAGCCGCTGTTGGGCTACTTTCCGAGAAAGGACGAGCCGGAAGTGCCCGACTTCTCGGTGGAGCAGGAAATCCGAGATTGCGAGCGCCTGGCGGCGCGGGTCCGCGACGAGGCGCAAGACAGATCTCTCGCCGACCGCTTCCGGAAGGCGGCCAAGAAGCGTTTCCTGGAAGAGGGTCGCGATCCGGACGACGAAGCGGCGCTCCGGCTGGCGGTAGCCCGGGAGCGAAAGAACTGGATCCGGTCCCGCTTGACCGATCTCGGGATCGAGAAGGCGAACTGGTGGGGTTGGCCGAATATCTACACGTACACCAAGAGCCTGGGCGAGCAGCTGGTAGCGGCGGAAGGCGGGATGATCCGAACCATCGTACGTCCCGCCATCGTGGAAAGCGCGTTGGAGTTTCCCTTTCCGGGATGGAACGAGGGTTTCACCACCACCGCGCCCCTCATCCGCATGGCTCTCAAAGGCCAGAACCTTTTTCCGGTGGAAGAGAATCACACTCTGGACATCATTCCGGTGGACCAGGCGGCAGCGGCGGTGCTGGCGGTGACCGCTCATACGCTGGTGGAACAACCCGCCCTGGTACACCAGCTTTCCTCCGGCGACACGAATCCGGCTCGTTTGGGCAGGTTGGTCGTCTTGCTCGGCCTCTACAAGAGAAAACATTTCCGAGAGAAGCAGAGTGGCTCGCGCCTGCTCAATGAGATCGCGGCGCGCATGGAAGCACAGTCGGTCAGTCCGGATCGCTTCGAACGGATCTCGCTCCCCATGTTGCACCGGGTGACGCGCAAAGTAGCGGACCTGGTCGGAAAGATGTCGTCCCAGCCATTCGGTCCCCTGGCGGGTCTGATCGAGCAAGTCCGTGGCGCCGTCGATCGGTTCGAGAGCTTCACCCGCCAAGGTGAAGAGCACTACCAAACGTTCCGTCCTTTCATCGTCGACAACGACTACACCTTCCGAGCCGACAATACCCGGGCCATATTCGAGCGCATGTCCGCCGAGGATCGGAGTCGTTTGCGTTGGGCTCCCGAATCCATCGATTGGTACGACTATTGGCTGCGGGTGCATCTCCCCGGTCTCGAAAAATGGGTCTTCCCCAAGCTGGAAGAGGGAGAGAAGGCGAAGCCGCGGCGTGTCTATACCTACGGCAGCTTGCTGGAGCTCTTCGACGCCGCCACCAAGAACCACGCCGGTCGCGTCGCCATGCGCATCGACAGGCAAGGACGCGAAGAGCGGTACACCTATCGGGATCTGCGGGAGTGTGCGCTTCGCGCCGCGGCGTTCTTGACCGGCCAGGGAGTCGAGGAAGGCGAGCGGATCGGTCTACTCGCCGAGAACGCTCCCGAGTGGGGGATGAGCTACTTCGGGATTCTGAAGGCGGGGGCGACCTGCATCCCGATGGAGAAGGAGGCTACCGCTGAAGAAGTCGTCAACCTGCTGCGTGTCGGTGATGCCACCGGACTGGTGGTAAGTGATGAGCTGAAAAAAAAGCTGGTTGGGATCGAGTCTCAGTTGAGCGAGGCGGGAGTGAAGGCCCCGGTGTGGACGTTCGGAGAGGTCTTTGCTCTGGGAGAGGAAGCGCTTGAGCGCGAGAGGATAGCGGCCCTTCCTTCCTCGGTGGGTCCCAAGGCCATCGCCTCCATCATCTTCACCTCCGGAACCACTGGCAATCCCAAAGGGGTCATGCTGACCCACAGAAACTTCACCAGCCTGGTAGCCAAGCTGTTGTCGGTCTATGACATCAACCAAGACGACGGAATGCTGGGCGTGCTACCTCTTCATCACTCGTTCGAGTTCACCACCGGCTTTCTCCTGCCCCTCAGCCGCGGAGCACAGATCACCTATCTCACCGAGCTCACCGGCGACACGGTGACCGGCGCTCTCAAGAAGGGGCAGGTGACTTGCATCGTGGGAGTGCCCGCCCTCTGGGACTTGTTGAGGCGGAAAGTTCTGAACCGATTCGCGGAGCGCTCGCGGAAACTCGAGGATGTGGTCACCACGCTCATCGACGGGAACTATCTCCTGCGCGACGAGACGCCCTTCAATCTGGGACCTCTTCTCTTCGCGCCGGTCCATCTGGCCTTCGGTGGAAAGATCCGATACCTCATCAGCGGGGGCTCGGCACTCTCCGAGACCACCCTCAAGGCGTTCCGCGGTCTGGGCTTCAATCTCAACGAGGGCTACGGCATGACCGAGGCGGCTCCCGTTCTGACCGTCACCCCCCCCACCGGCCGTCCCATCCCGGGCAGCGTGGGACAAGCCCTTCCGGGAATCGACATTCGCATCCACAAGCCGGATGCCCGGGGAGTGGGCGAGGTCATCGCGCGCGGTCCCAACATCATGGCCGGCTACTACGGGAACGAGGCGGCCACGCGGGAGGTCCTGCGGGACGGGTGGCTGCACACCGGCGATCTGGGGCGGCTCGACGAGGACAAGAATCTCTACATCGTGGGGCGGCTCAAGGAATTGATCGTGGACTCCAACGGCAAGAACGTTTACCCCGACGAGCTGGAAGAGATCTACGCGGAGCCGAAGTGGATCAAAGAGCTGGTGGTCGTGGGTTTGCGGGAGGGAACGGCCGAGCGGGTGGCCTGCCTGGTCGTTCCGAACTACCAAGCTAACGCCTCCATGAGTCGAGAAGCGCTTCGCGCCGCCATTGAAGAGCATTTTCAGACCGTCTCGGCGCGCTTGCCTCTCTACAAGAGAGTCAAGATCCTCGAGTTCTCGGACAAGGAGCTTCCGCGCACCTCGACCCGAAA
>DATDRI010000071.1:0-11617 GCA_035291825.1 Vicinamibacteria bacterium
CGGCATACTTCTGCTTCCTGAGATCCTCCTCCTGACCACGAAGAGAAATCGTGTAGATCAGCACGTCCGTCTTCCGCGCCACCTCGCGCACATCGTCGAAAGTCACTAACGACCGCGTGTCGTTTCCATCCGACAGCACAATGATGGCCATACGCTCATCGCCGTTTCGATAGCGGGAGAAGCTTCGCAGCGAAATATACAGTGCCTCGTAGAGCGACGTCGCTCCTTGAGCCTTCGTGGACCGAATGGCGTTCTCCGCCAGCGCGAAGTCCGGAGTAAACTCCGACAAAGTGAGCACGCGATCATTGAACTCGATAACCTTCACCTCGTCACCCGGCTTCAGGGACTGTACGAAACGTACCGCGGCCTCCTGGGCCAGAGGCAACCTCTCTTGGATGCTGGCAGAGGTGTCGAGCAGAATGACCATGCGCAATGGAAGGGCCTCACGAGAAAAGATCTTGATCTGCTGCGGAACACCGTCTTCGAAGACGGCGAAGTTCTCGGCCTCGAGATCCGTCACCAGCCTGCGCTCCTCGTCGAAGACGGTCACCGAAAGGCTGACCATCTCCACACTCACCCGGAACCGCGCCCGATTCTGTTCCGGAGCCTGTGCAAAGGAACGGGCAGCGACAACGGCCATGGATGCGAACAGGCAGGGGACCAAGTAGCGCACGACTCCCTTCATGGTACTTTCCCCAGCATCCCTTCCGCTTCTACGATCTCCGCCTCCACCTCTTTCGTTTCATTTGCACCGAGCTCGCCGGCGGTTCGAACCAAGCCCTTGCCTCTCTCCAAGGCGGCCACCAACTCGGATCGCTGCAACTCATCGAGCCCACTCTGATTCGCGGCAGCCATCGCTTTGACCCAGCGGGCCTCGGCGCGGGCGGCGTGAACCGGCAGCTCCGCATCGGTCGGGTCGAGTCGATACAAGAAGGCCAGGCAGCGAGCGCCGTCCTTGAGAGCAACGGGCTCAGAAAGATCGGCCAAACCTCGTGCTACCTTGAGGCCGGACTCGGCACTCTGAGCCTCCGAGTAGATCTCCATGACCGGGAAGAGCAGGGGAGTGATAAAACGCATCCCTTCCTCGGCCCATTTGGTCTCGAAGTTGGCGCGCGCCGCTTCCGGTGACGAACCGGCGAGGCCGACGAGGAGCTCACCGTGTACCAGCTGGGAGTACGCCGCACGGCGCGACTGGAGAGGAGCCTCTCTCGAGACTCCCCAGAGGCTCAAGCGGAGCCCGCCTTCCGCGATAGCCACGTCGCCCACCAAAGCCTTCTCGCCAGGCTCGAAGGCCTGCGCCTCCGTCTCGTTGGCGTAGCTCATCCGAAGACGTTCTTGGTCCAGATCCACGGCAGCCTCGCTCCGTCCTTCGATCCGCCTCTCCGTTCCCAGGGCCCGAATGGTGCGGTCCTGGAGCGCGGGCACCCGCAGTACGACGAGACGTGCCAGCAGGGCGTGCCTCAAGCTCTCTTCGAAGAGGCCCTCCTTGGTCCAATCGAAGAGGAGCTCCTCCTCGGCAAGTGTCAGTAGATCTCCGGCGCCAAGGGGTGACTCTTGACCGGCTCGAAGTGCACGGCGGTTGACGTGAGTACCATTGGTGCTGTGGAGATCCGCGATCGTAGCGCCGTCCGTCGTCTTTCGTATCTCCACATGGCGACGAGAGACCATGGGGTGCGTCAAGATGATGTGCGAGCCCGGCTGCCGTCCCACTCGGATGAGGTCTTCGGTCAAGGGATAAAGCTGCATGGTACGGACCGTCCACAAGTAGCCCCAGGCCTCCTCCGCTTCCGACCCGAGCGGCGCAGCGAGAGAGACCAGCAAGACCGCCAGCGCTCCTCGACGCTTCGCTCGCTGTTCCATCTCACGGGCTCCAAGTAGGCGTTAAGGTTAGGGCGGCGGGGGCGGGAGAGTCAAGCGGCCGGTACGTTGGTTGAGTTTCTGAATGAGTCCCTCGGTCGAACCTCAAGATGATGAACCGCGGCCTCAGTCAACTCGAGACCTCGGTCTTCCCGGCGGCCTTGAAGGCACTCGACAACCCGTAGAGCGAGGCCGCCAAGAGGACGATCAGGGGGCCGCTGGGGGCATCGAGCCCCCAGGCCACGGAAAGCCAGAAGGAAAGAAACAGTCCGCCCGTCGTGCAGAAGGCACTCACCAGAACCGCCACCAGCATCATATTCCTGAGGTCCTCTGACCACTGTTGCGCGATGGCGGCAGGAAGGCTGAGAAGTGCAATCACCAATATGACTCCCACCACACGCATCAGACTGACCACCGTTAATGCCGTCAAACCCATGAGCGTCAGGAAGAGACCCGCAACCGGCTCTCCAACCACCTGCGCGAACTCCTCGTCGAACGCGATGGCCCGCAAATGATCGAACAAGACGGCAACCGTCACCAGGATCACCAAATCGACTCCTGCGATCAGGAGTATGTAGTCTCTCGAGACCAAAACAAGGCTGCCGAAAAGATAACTGGTGAGGTCGGGGGCATAGCCGGGGGTCATGGCGATGAGTAACATGCCGAGGGCCATGCCCACCGCCCAAACCATGGCGATGAGAGTATCCAATCCTGAGCCGAAACGTCGATAGGCCAGCCCCACCCCGATGCCGGACAACAAGCCGAAACCAAGCGCTCCCATCACTGGAGAGAATCCCAGAAAGTACCCCAACCCCACGCCCCCGAAGGCGGCGTGGGAAATTCCACCAGAGACGGACACGATGCGTCGCACCATCACATAGGTGCCGATGACGCCGCCGGCGACACTGGCCAAAAGGCCCGCCACCAGGGCGCGCTGAAAGAAGGGGAAATCGAGGGCGTCCAAAGTCATCTCGGTTTCAGTCTTGGCCGGCTTCCTCGACCAGGTGATCGGCCAGGACGCGATGGGCGTGTCCGTGAGCCACCAGATCGACTGGACATCCGTAGGCCGCTTCGAACATCTCCGGCGTGATCTCTTTCGAGCGATGATAGTAGAGCCGCCGGTTCAAACAGGCCACCGTTTTAACGTACCGCGAGATAACACCAACGTCATGCGACACCAGAACGAGAGTCACTTCACGGGATAGAGCTTTCAGGAGCTCATAGACGCTGACACCGACCCGCGTATCGAGGCTGGCGGTGGGCTCATCCAGGAGGAGCAAGCGAGGCTCGACCGCCAGGGCACGCGCGATCATGACGCGCTGCAACTGACCTCCCGAAAGCTTCCCGATTTGCCGGCCCGCCAGATCTGTCATTTCCACTTTCTCTAGAGAGCTCAAAGCCACGTCACGATCTCGGTCGCTTTGGCGGCGAAAGAGTCCTCGCCCCGCCAGTCGTCCCATGAGAACCACGTCGAGTACGCTCATGGGAAAGTCGGCGTCGAACCGAGTGTATTGGGGCACGTAACCGATGCGGCCCCGGGCCTGGGCGGGCTCTTGCCCAAAAACTCGCACCGTGCCACGGTCCGGCGAGAGCAGACCTAGAATCACGCGGAGCAGCGTCGTCTTGCCGCTTCCGTTGGGCCCGATGAGACCCAGGTAGTCACCTTCTTCCAGCGTCAAATCCACGGCTTCCAGAATCGGTCTACCCTTGAGAGATAGCCAGAGGTCTCTCATTTCGACGATCGGTTCCTTCATGAACTCAGTGCCTCCTCGAAGGCCGCCACGACGAGCCGCATGTTGTTCAGCCAGTCGCGCGCCAAGGGGTCCAACGATTCCACCCTGGCTCCCACCTCCTGCGCGACGAGTCGAGCCCCTTCTTGCGAGAATTGAGGTTGGACGAATATGACCCGCGCCTTGTCGCGCCTGGCTTCCTCGATGAAGGAAGCGAGCACTCCCGCTCCCGGCTTCTTCATGCCTTCTTCCAAGCTAATCTGCACCAGACCGTAATCTCTAGCGAAGTGTCCCCAGGCGGCATGGAATACGAACACCCTTCGGCCCCGGTAAGGCTCCAATCGGGCGCGGATCTCGGAATCGAGGGCGTCTATCTCCGCCAGAAACGTCGCCAGATTTCTTTGGATGGCATCGCCATCGGCCGGCAGGACCCTTTGCAGGGCGGACGCAATTCGCTCGACTTGCAGGCGAACCAGTCTGGGAGAGAGCCAGATATGCGGGTCGTAATTCTCCTCGCTTTCCACTCCCGTTCCACGAATGACTTCCAGACGAGGATTCTCGGATAAGAGTTTTTCCACCCAGGCGGCCTCGAATGCGAAGTGGGGGTGACCCAGCGCGACGTAAAGGACCGCACCGGACACGCTCCTCAGGGCGACCATGCCGGGCTCGTACGTCGAGGGATTGGCACCCGGGGGGATCATCACCGCCACGCTCACTCGACCCCCGGCAATCCGCTCGACGAAAAAGGCCTGCGGCAGAACCGACACCGCCACCACCGGCCGCGAAGTGGATACGGTACCGCTCCGGCATCCGGATAAGAGCGCCAGCACCACCAGCGACCCCGTTCTGTGCATGGCGCCACTCTATCGGGGGGTCGAGCAACGGGTCAAGCCGGCGGGTTACAATCACGCCGTGAGGTCGATTCCGCTCCCACCGCTTCTTCCCACGCCAAAAAAGGTGCGAAGCTTTCGCGGTAGCTTCGATCTCCGCAGAGGGCTTCCCATCGTGCTCGCCCCTCGCTCCACCGACGCGGACTTGGCTACCGCGCTGGTGCTTCAGAGAGGGGTGCTGCGGGACTCTGGAATCGAGTTGGCCGTCGAGACGCACGCCCGAGTCGAAGACCTCGGTCCACGCATCGAGCTCCACCGTCGGGGAGCGCGGGGGCAGTCGTACCGATTGGAGGTACACCCCCAGCGGATCGAGGTTCAGGCGGAAGGGCCGGCCGGCCTTCGCTATGCCATCGAGACCCTGGTGCAGCTGGTGGGAGCGCGGGGAGTGATCCCGGCATGCCGCATCGAGGATGCGCCGGATCTCGCCCTGCGGGGCCTCCTGATCGATGTCTCCCGAGGGAAGGTACCCACCCTCGCCACGCTGCGAGCTGTCGTCGATCTGTGCGCGCGACTCAAACTGAACACGTTGATGCTCTACACCGAGCATACCTTTCGTTTCCGCCGTCATCCCGAGATCGGCGCCGATGCCTCCCCCCTCACCGCCGCGAGCATCCGACAGCTCGACGCGTACGCAGCAGCCCATCATGTGGAGCTCATTCCCACACTCCAGTCCCTCGGGCACATGCATCACATCCTGAAGCTACCACGTTATCGAGATCTGGCGGAGACGGATCGTCTGTGGTCTCTCTCTCCCAGCAAGCCAGGTACCTACCAGCTCCTGCGAGATCTCTACGACGAGTACTTGCCCAATTTTCGATCTCGCCTCTTCAACGCCAACTGCGATGAACCGGTCGATCTCGCCAGCGGCGAGTCTTACTTCGAGCACCTCGAGCGCGTGCGGGAGCTCGCCTTGGCCCATGGAAAACGGACCATGATCTGGGGCGACGTCGTGCATGCCCACCCCCAGTCCATCGGAAAGCTGGACCGCAGCCTGGTGCTTCTCGATTGGTGGTACGAGGCGCGGCACGACTATGATCGCGTCCGTGTCTTCTCCGAGAACGGCATCGAGTTCCTGGTATGCCCGGGCACTTCCAGCTGGAACGCTCTCTTCCCGCGCCTGGCCAATAGCATCGCTAACATCTCCCGTTACGCTGCCGCCGGAAAACGACATGGGGCTTGGGGATTGATAATTACCGACTGGGGTGATGGCGGGCATTACAATCTTCTGGGGAACTCTTGGTTCGGCTTCGCCTGGGGCGCACAACAGGCTTGGGCCGGGGAAGTGCCTCGGGGAGATTTCGATGGCGCCTTCTCTCGTGTTCTCTTTGGGGATGGCAGTGGTAAGATCGCCCGCGTTTACCGCAGCCTCGGCGGGCTCCACGGCGCTGGCTTCACCGTTTTCAATGCCTCCCCATTGCAGTCGCTCTATTTCGATGACCTGGGGTCCGCCAAGTTCACCGCCCGCGCCCAAGCGTCGACACTACGGAGGACCTGGGCCCGTCTGAAGCAGGTGCGGGCGACGCTGGAAGATCTGGAACGAGTATTCCGTCGCGAAAAGCTCACCCACCAGGAGCTCCTCTTGGCCACCGACGCCTCAATCCTCGCCGTTCGAAAAGCCCTCGGCGGGCTCGAGTACCTCGAGTGGCGACGTCGGCCCGCATCGCTCCGCGCAAGCGGCAGACGTCGTTTGTCTCGCGAGATGGCCGATCTCGCCACCGAGCAGACCAGGCTTCGCTCCATGCTCTGGCGCTTGTGGAGAGAAAGGAATCTCCGCTCCAACTTCGAGATCACTCGAAAGAAACTGGATACCTCCATTCGAAGCCTGCGCCGCGCCGCCCGCCAGCTGGCCCGCAATCAACCGCCACCTCTGTGAGCCGGGGGACGGGGGAGGTCAGCGACCCGTCGGAAGGGAGCTGAACGGGGGGAGGTTTCTCTGTCCCTGGCGCGGTCGAACCGCCCTCAGGACGCCGTCGCCGCGCCGGGGGCCTCGAGGCGTGCGGGCGACTCCGCGCGGCCTAGTGCGAGCTTCCTTGCCAAGGGCTTGAGCCAGAGGAAGGCGAGCCCCGCAGCGGAGAGATCGCAAGCGACTGCCACCCAGAAGACGGGAATCCACGAGCCCGCGGTCTCGACCAGCCAGGCGGCTCCCCACCCGGCAAAGATCGAGGCGGTACCCTTCGCCGTGTACTGGATTCCGTAGTTGGTGGTGGCATAGGCGGGACCGAATATGTCGCCGATGGCGGCGGGGAAGAGTGAATAGATCTCGCCCCAGGCGAAGAAGACGAAACCGGAAAGGATCACGAACCACAAGGGCCGATCCACGAGATGGAGTAGGGCAAAGATTCCCGCTGCCTCGAGACCGAAGGCGATGGCCATGGTGTTGTAGCGGCCGATATGGTCGGAGATCCAGCCCCAGAAGGGTCGGGTAATTCCGTTCAGAATGCGATCGAGGATAAGCGCGAGGCCCAGGGCAGTCACCCCGAAGGCAATGATGTGTTTGTCCATCCCGTAAGTCGCCGCGATGGGCTTGAGCTGTGCCGTCACCATGAGGCCGCCGAAGGCCACCATGGCCATCATGCTGTACATGAGCCAGAAGGTACCGGTCCTCACCATTTGACCGGGCGTGTAGCTGACCGCGTTTTGGACCACCCGCGATCTCGCCGGCTTCTCGTCAACGGACGGCTTCCAGTCTGCGGGAGGCTTTCGCAAGAACTGGGCGGCGACCAGGACCACCACGCCCTGTATCACGCCCCACACGATGAAGGCAGTGCGGTAACCGCTCGACTCGATCATCGCCATGATGGGCAGGATGGTGAGGGCCGTGCCGAAGCCGTAGGCGCCTGCGGCGAGGCCCGCGGCGAGCCCGCGCCGATCCGGAAACCACTTGAGGGCAGTGCCGATCGATGCTCCGTACACCGCTCCCGCCCCGACGCCACCGAGCACGTACCAGAAGTAGAGGGCTCCGATCGAGTTTGCGAATCCCGAACCTACCCAGCCCAGAGCAACGAAAATTGAGCCAACGCTCACCACGGCACGAGCACCGATCTTGTCGATGAGGAAGCCCTCCACCGGGACGAGCCAGGTTTCAGCGAGGATAAATAGAGTAAAGGCGAGCTGGACCGTGGAGAGGGTCACGGAAAGGCTTTCGGAGAGGGGGATGGTAAACAATGTCCAGGCGTACTGCAGGTTGGCGATGGCCGCCATGCTGACGACGCACGCCAGAAGCTGAAGCCACCGGTTCACGATCCGCTCGGGGGACTGCATGGCGACGCAGAATACGCCAGGGCCCAACCCTGAAGCAAGAGATTTTGTAACCCGACCCAATACGTTCGACAATGCGAGGCAGGTGCGTTGCCAGGAGCCAGCCCGAGCGATTCAGCTATCCTGCCGCGAAACGTCCTCCTCGGGCTTCTGGCTGCCATCCTTGGGCTCTTCCCGCTGGACAGACTCTTCAGTCTCTCCGCTCGCTTTCTGTGGCTCGGGGGATGATTCGTATGGCTCTGATGATGCGTCCGACTCGTCTTGAGTCTTCGGTTGCTCGGGTGGTTCTGGAGACGTCCAACGCCGCGTATCGGTTTGCTGCTCTTGCGGCTCTGCCTCTCCCGATGGCTCGGCCGACTCCGGTGGCTCTCCCGTCTGCCATGGATCTCGTCCTTCTTCTTGCCTAGGCGACTCTTGAGCCGGCGGCTCTGGCTCCCGCAGGTCCGGCGACCTGCCGGATACAACGGGCTCCAGGACCCCTTCTAGAGCAGGCGCCTCCCCGGGTCCCAACGTTACGCCCGGCTCCTGTCCGGCTAGCTCGTGAACGAGCTTCTGCTCTTTCGACTCTCGCTCTCTAGATTCGCGCCACGACTTCCGCTCCGCTGGCAGGCTGGGCCGGGTGGCTCGCGCCGAGCTCCGAAAGGCGAGCTCGTAAAGGGGTAAGAGCTTGTCCCAACCGAAATTCTCTTTGATGTATTGCTGGCCTTGCCCACCCAGCCCTTGGCCTAGGTTCTTGTCTCCCAGCAACGCCTCGAGAATCCCTTCGAACTCTTCGTAGCTCGTGTAGTACAGGCCAGCGTTAGCCTTACGGCAGTGCTCCACCAGAACACGCGAGCCGCCGTGAACGACGACCGGAGTCCCGACCGAGAAAGCCTCGAGCGCAACGATGGACAGGCTCTCCAGGCGGGACGGAATAACCACTGCGTTGGCGGCTGCCATTCCCGCCAACTTGTCATCTTCGTCGAGAAACCCAAGATAACGGATGTCTCGAGAGCTCGGGATCGACATGTTCTTCTTGCCAATCAGGAGCAATTGCAGGTTGCCCAGCTCGGGATGCTCCTCTCGGAAAAGCCGAAAAAAGCTGAAGAGCTCGCCGCACCCTTTCCCCTCGTCGATACGACCCGCGTAGAGAAGGAACCGGTTCGACGCGTGGTGCCGGCGTCGAAAAGCGGCGGTATCCGGAGCATCCAGCAACTCCATCCCAATACCGATGGTCTCCCGCATCTTCCGGTGAACGTCAAAACGCTCCAGAACCAGAAGCTCCTCTGTCTCGGTGTTGAAGATGAACGCGCTGGCGTTGCCGAAGACTTCTTTGTAGATGCCGAGCTTCAGGGGGGGCTCGTCGTGTGCGGTGGGCACCAAGACGCTCTTTTCTGGAGCCACTTGAATCCCGTAATAGGTGGGATAGTAGAGGTAGGTAAAGAAGACGAGAAGGTCATACCGCCCGTGCTCGTTCTTCAGATACTCAATGAGCTTCGGGGTCACCGGTCCCTGCATCTCGAGCCAACGGAGCTCGTCTTCGCGGCTATGGGGATTCGCGTAGATCCAGTCCGAGAAACGGTTGAACTCTTCCAGATTTCGCTCCCGCTCGACCGGGAACCTCATGACCCGAACCCCCCGCAGTCTCTCTTCACCCTCCGGGTACTCGTTCCGCCAGGTCAGGTAGTCGCGAGCGGTAGTCGTCAAGACATCGATCTGATCGCGTCGACCCAGCCTTTCGGCGATCTGCCGAGCCAGTGTCTCCGCTCCGCCCGCGATCTCTTTCCCGTAACGCTGTATGATGAAGGCGAGCTTCATTGAGAAACCTCCTGGATGTAGGTGAGGAGCTCGGACTCCACCCGCTGGGGCTGAAAGCGCTCGAGGCGTTGGCGCTGGCCGGCCAGGACAGCCTCCCGCAGGCTCTGGTCGGTTGCCAGCAGGTGGCCCATCTCGGCCAACTCTTCATACTTCTTCTCACTGAACTGCACTCCTGAGTCTCCTAAGGTATCTGGCACGGCGCCCGCTTGATACGCCATGACCGGTACTCCGAGCAACATGGACTCCACCAGCGGCACCGCAAAGCCTTCGTGCTCGCTCATACTCACGAAGACGTCTGCCATGCGATAACACGCCAGAAGGTCCTCCCAGACCAGATGCCCGGTAAACGTAAACTCTCCAGGTAACAAGCCCCAATGATGGGCGAGCGATTGCACCGAGCTCTGGTAGTGGACCATTCGGCCGGCACGCCCCACCACGATGAAACGAAAATCTTCCGATACGTACTTCTTGTAGAAGAAAGCCATCCGCACCAGATCCTCGAAGCGTTTGTTCGGAAAGATGCGGCCCACAAAAAGAAAGTTCACTCGACGCCGGCTCAACATCTCGCTCAAAACCGGGTTGGGCTCGGACTGGTAACGCTCGAAGTCCAACAAAATGGGTAGCACGCCAGTTCGTCGAAACCCCGTTTCCTCCAGCTCGAGGCGGTTATACTCCGAATCGCCCAGCGCCAGGTCGGTGACGGCGGCCAGAGTCTGGAGCTCTTCTCTCCCCTTTACTGCAATACGAACCAGCTCGTCATCCAGACCCAAGAAGTAAGAGGCGGGCGTGATGTTGTGATAGATGATCACCTTCCTTCCTGGGAACGCGCGCAGAGCGTCGGTGAGAGGAGACGGCAGGGCGAAATGCAATACCGCGATGTCCCCGCGATCGGCGGAGGGGCGCTCCTCGAAGGGCAGGAACTCCCCCCTGACTTCTTCGTCGACCTCGAGCGCAAAGAGATCGGACGAGAGTCCGGCGCGCCGAAGAGCGGTGCGAATTCGAAGCGCTTCATCACCGATGGCATCCCCGAAATGCCCTCGGGGAAGCCACTGGTCGACGCGCACCTCGGAACGGGTTTTCATCTGGGCCCCGTGCCGTCCGTTACCTGTTCGACGTACTCAATGAGTAATTCCTCTTCGTTGCCAGAATCCAAACCTTCCAGGACCCGATACTGACGCTCTATGACCCGCGGGCGCAACTCCCTGTCTCGTACCAACAGGTGAGCCATCTCGGCGATCTCTTCGAAACGTTTCTCTCGGACCAGGATCCCGGCGCCCCCCAGAGTCTCAGGCACCGCGCCGGCATCGAAGGCCATGACCGGGACGCCAAAGCGAAAGGCCTCGATCAGGGGGGCACAGAATCCTTCGTGCTCGCTGAGGCTCAGGAAAACGTCCGCAACCCGGTAGTAGGCCGCCAGATCGTCGGTATCCACGTGCCCGGTGAACACGACATTTTCCAGTCCCAGCCGGTCGACCAGACACGTCAGCGCGTCGAAGTACCGTTCGAAGCCGCGGAACTCACCAACCAGGAGTAGCCGGCTCTTGGGCTCGATGAACTTCCAGTAAAAATAGAACACCTTGATCAAATCCTCGAAGCGCTTGTTAGGTATCACCCGCCCCACGGAGAGGAGGTTCGTCTTATCGTCATCGAACATCTCCAGAACGCCGGGACTCGGGGAAACGGCGAGCTGGTCAGGATCCAGGAGCAGCGGTAGCACGCCGGTCGGATGAAAACCCATGGCATCGAGCTCCGCCCGGTTGAACTCCGAGACACCCAGGGCCAATCGAGTGTGGTCGACGAAGGCGGCGAGCTCCCGGCGTCCCTGGTAGCACAACCTGGCGAGGCGGGGCTGGTAGGGCGCGAACCAGCGGGCCGGCGTAATGTTGTGATAGATGAGCATGATGCGATCGGGGAGTCGGTAGGCGAAGCTGGACACCCCGGCGCCAATGGAAAAATGCAAAATGAGGACGTTTTGGGGACTGGAGACCCGCTGGTAGTCCCAGAGTGGGTGTGCCTTCCCTCTCATCGCCGAGTGTATCGACTCGGCATAGATCTCCGACTGGTGACCGCGGCGCTGCAGGATCC
>DATDRI010000072.1:0-1603 GCA_035291825.1 Vicinamibacteria bacterium
GTCGCGTCGGCGCACCCCCGGAGACCAGCGGGGAGAGGGAACCCGCGTCAGCGGGCCGACCCTCAGGGGGAGCGCTTCTTTGGATACTTTCTTGTCGCGACAAGAAAGTAGGGGGTGTAAAAAATTCCGTGTAAACGGTCCCCCTCTCATCGAACCGGCATCCGGTCCTCAAAGAGAATCGTAAACTGGTTGAGTGCCGCCTTCCAATCGCGGATCGGCATGGTCCATTTCTTGGCGATGTTGTGAAGCGCGAGGGTGAAGAGCTTCAGGACAGCCTCGTCGCTCGGGAACGAGCTGCGGTTCTTGGTCACCTTGCGAAGTGACATGTTGACCGACTCGATGGCGTTGGTGGTGTAGATCACCTTGCGGATATCGGCCGGGTAGCCGAAGAACGGGGTGATCCGCTCCCAGTTCCGACGCCAGATCGCCGACACCGTCGGGTGGGTGGCATCCCATTTGGCCGCGAACGTTTCGAGGTGCTCAAGCGCCTGTGCGGCGGTCGCCGCGCCATAGACGGTCTTGAGGTCCGCCGCCATGGCCTGGCGCTGCTTCCAGGAGACGTAGTTCAGGGAATGGCGAACCAGGTGCACGATACAGAGTTGCACCTGGGTCTTCGGGAACACCGCCTCGATCGCCTCCGGAAAGCCCTTGAGCCCATCCACACAGGCGATGAAGATATCCTGCACCCCGCGGTTCTTGAGCTCGGCCACAACGGCGAGCCAGAACTTGGCGCCCTCGCTACTCGCGCTCCACAGCCCCAGGGCCTCCTTGGTGCCATCTAGGCGCACACCGATGGCGAGATACACCGCCTTGTTGATGACGTGCCCAGCGTCTCTCGCCTTCACCATCAGGGCATCGAGGTAGACGATCGGATAGATCGCATCGAGCGGACGCATCTGCCAGAGCTTCACTTCCTCGGCCACGCTGTCCGTGATCTGCGAGATCAGGGTCGGCGAGACCTCGACGCCGTAGATCTCCTGCAGGTGCGCCTGGATCTCACGGGTCGTCATGCCGCGGGCGTACATCGAGATGATTTTCTCGTCGAAGCCCCGGAAGCGGGTCTCGCCCTTCGGCACGAGCAACGGCTCGAAGGTGCTGTTGCGGTCGCGCGGCACCTCGATCGGGAGCGGCCCCTGCTCGGTCTTGAGCGTCTTGCCGCTCTTGCCGTTGCGGGCATTGCCGCTCCCACGCCCGGCCGGATCGTGCTTCTCATAACCCAGGTGATGGGTCAGCTCGGCATCGAGCGCACGCTCGACGACGGCCTGGGTGAGTTGCTTCAGCAACCCCGACTCGCCCAGGATGTCCGCGGGCTTCTGGTAGTCCTTCAGCAACTCATCGAGCAACTGGGTGGCCTTGGCGTTGTTCTTGATGGTCGTGGCAGTGGTCATTGTTGTGTGGCTCCGTTAGGCTATGGTGCAGAACAATGACCGTTTACACAAACTGATTTACACCCCCGGCTATTCCAGATTTGTTAGACCAATTACTTTTTCTTCCGTACGGCTATACGTTTCTTCCCGGACGTGGCCAAATAATACACAAGAGGTCACCAAGCTTTTTGCCTCTTTCCTTAATGGAATCCTCGTCCCACTTCGTCAAGCCATCG
>DATDRI010000073.1:0-1684 GCA_035291825.1 Vicinamibacteria bacterium
GTAGAGGGTCTTGCCGGTGTGCTCAGAAAGACTAAGCAGCGCCAGAGTGGCGACACCGTTTCCAGACGGGATGGCGCCGTCATAGATCGTTTTAGGCTGGAAAAGGAGGTGGCGGCTGGCCTGGGTTTGGTAGTAGCCTCCGGCGGTATCACCGAGCCTTCGCTCCATCTCCTCCGCCAGCTGTTCGGTGGCGAGGAGCCAGCGATTTTCTCCGGTGGCTTCGTAAAGAGCCAGCAGTCCCCGCATGAGAAACGCGTAGTCGTCGAGAAAGGCTGGAATCTTGGCCGTGCCCTGCCGCCAAGCGTGAAGAAGCGTTCCGTCGCCATCTCTCAGGTTCGCGAGGAGGAAGGATGCCGCACTCCGGGCCGCTTCGAGATATCGCGGCTCATCGAGGAGAAGCCCCCCGCGGGCCAGGGCAGCGATCATCATCCCGTTCCAGTCCGCCAATACCTTGTCGTCCACCAGCGGAAACTCGCGTCCCTGCCGGGCCAGGCGCAGCCGGTCGAAAGCAGAACCCATCTCGTCGAGGAGCTCGGCCCGGCTCCACCCCAGCCGCTTGGCGTGCTCGGCGAGACTATCGGTGAGGTAGAGGGTGTATTTTCCCCCTTCGAAGTTGGGCGATTCGTTGAATCCCAGAATGGGAGCGAGCCAGTTGTCATCGTCGCCCAGGACGTCTCGAAGCTCGGACCGAGTCCACAGGTAATAAGCCCCTTCTTCGCCGTCGGTCTCCGCGTCGATGGCCGATTTGAAACCGCCCTCCTGGAGTCGCATCGCTCGGAGCACGAAATCGAGAGTGCCGCGCGCCAGCCGCTCGAGCTCCGGATCGGCGGTGGCTCTCGCCGTGACCGTCAGGAGCTCGGCGAGCTGCGCATTGTCGTAGAGCATCTTCTCGAAGTGGGGGATGCGCCACCGGTCGTCCAGCGTGTAGCGATGAAAGCCGCCATCGATCTGATCGTAGATGGCGCCTCGCCCCATCTTGTGCAGCGTCTCGGTGACCATCCGTCCCGCTTCCGCATCTCCCCGTGCAGCCGCGCGCTCCCAAAGCAGGAAGAGATTTGCCGGGGAAGGGAACTTGGGTGCTTCACCAAAACCTCCGTTCGCTGCGTCGAATTCCTTTTTCAAGTTCGCGACCGCCTCGTCGGACGCGGCCGTTGCGGGAACATTCTCGCCCGGCTCACGCCGCTCGGCGATGAGGGTGCGCATCGCTGTGGCCACCTGTTCCGCTGACTCTTCAATTCCCCGACGCCTGCTGACCCAGGCGTCGTGCACTCGTGTCAGGACGGTCGGGAACCCCATCAAATTGCCCCGATCCTCTGGAGGAAAGTAGGTCCCGGCGGAAAACGGCTTGAGCTCGGGCGTGAGAAACACCGAGTTCGGCCAGCCACCACTTTGCCGGGTGATCAACTGCGTGGCGACCATATAAACCTCGTCGAGGTCGGGTCGTTCCTCTCGATCCACTTTCACGTTGACGAACCACTGGTTCATGAGCTGGGCGATCTCCGGATCGGAGAACACTTCCCGTTCCATGACGTGGCACCAGTAGCATGTGGAATAGCCAATGGAGAGGAAGATTGGTTTCTCTTCCTTCCGCGCCTTCTCGATCGCCTCTTCCCCCCAGGGGTACCAGTCGACCGGGTTGTGAGCGTGAAGGAGGAGATAAGGGCTGGACTCTTCGAAGAGTCGG
>DATDRI010000074.1:0-1804 GCA_035291825.1 Vicinamibacteria bacterium
GGTGTGAGAATGCCGGTGAGCGGCGGATGACTCGCCTTGACCGGGAGGATGGAAGTGAATGTGCGCGTGCGTGTCGTCGTCGTGCTGGTGATGGTGAGAATGAACCCATCTCGAGGTTGCCCGGCGAAGTCCCCAAACGCCCAGCCCAATGAGTACGACTCCCACCAGGCGCTCGCTCCACCAGGACAAACGCTCCAGATCCAACAGATGTTGAAAAGCGAGGAGCAGGCCGCCCATGGAAGCGACACCCAGCGCGTGGCCGAGACCCCAGCGCAAGCCCAGGCGCCAGGCGCGCCGGTTCTGGATGGAAAGGGGGGTGATGGCGGCCAGATGGTCGGGGCCCGATAAGGCGTGCAAGGCGCCGGCCGCTAGGCCTGCCAGTACGGAAGCGAACAATATTTATCGTCCCAAGAAGCTGGCCGTCCCCAGGCTACTTCAAACCTGCCCTCGGATCAACGAACGAGGATGCTCAAACGCTCATTCCGGAGCCTTGGGAAGGCTCAGCAAGTTGGCGAAGAACTTGTAGGCGCCGGGGACTCCGGCGGGAAGCTGGCGGAATAGTGTGAGACCACAGTAGATCCAACGCCCCTCGCCGTACTGGGCTTCGACTAGCATGCCGCGTTTCTCACCGGCGTTGTATTCCCAGGGGTCTTCGGAGGCGAGGAGATCTCGATAACGCGCGTCCCGTTCGCCGAGGAAGTAGGTGCCTCGTTCCTGAATCCACCCCTTCCAGTCGTCTTCGGAGATCGGGTTGGGAAAGTGGAACAGGGGATGCTCGGGCTCCAGGATGCGGATGGGCGCCTCTTCCACGGTGATCCGATCGCCGCTGATCTTGGCGGGATAGGGGCCCCACTGCGCGTCATCCCACTCGTCACGGTTGTACTGCACGATCATCACCCCGCCGTCTTCCACGTACTGGAGCAACCGGTGGTTGTAGGCTCTGAGGTCGGCGCGGGCGTAGTAGGCGCGGATTCCGGCGATGATGAGATCGAAGCGAGATAGATCTCCCTGCGCGAGATCTTTCTCCTCGAGCATGACGAGCTCCGCTCCGAGCTGGCGGACTGCTTCCGCAACTTCGTCGCCCACGCCCATGATGTAGCCCACCCGCACCGGCGCCATGCGGACATCCAGTGCCTGCATCTGCGCGATGGCCGGCCGGAACAGATAGCGGGTCTGAATGTGGTGGTAGGCGATCTCCTGGAATCCCTCGCGATACTCCTTTCCGTCGAGGGTCGCCACCGCCTGGAGGGCGTAGGCTCCGGGCTCCACGGAATCCGGCGGCGTCACCTCGAACTGCAGGGTCGCGGCCTCGTCCTCTCGTTGGAATCGAAGCGGGACCTCGGCGGGAGCGGTGCTCCAACCGTCGGGTGCGGTTAGGCGCAGGGTCCCGCTGGCCTCCTGGCTGCCCTTGTAGAGCACCGATACCGAAGCGGTGCGCGTCTTGCTACCGGAGCCAATGGGAAAGACCATCGCTGTCGGCGATAGTGTGACCGACGCCTTGGGCAATACGGAGATCTCGGTCTGCTTCTCGGCACCGACCCACGGACCGGGGTAGCGATGTTGAACCGGCTCCTCGATTGAAACGTCCACGGAGCCGGAGCGGAACTGGAGGCGAGCCCAAGCGGCCGGTGGAGAGAACGGAAGGCCGAAGTGTTCCGGAGCGATCAGATCGTAACGGTCGACGGCTCGGTTCCTCTCCCAATAGGGGCGGCTCAGCGCGGCGTCATCGGCCACTCGGATCTTGAACGCCGCCTTCAAGGTTTCGTTGTCTTCCAGCCGACCCGATCTTGGGTCCGGGGATTCT
>DATDRI010000075.1:0-5760 GCA_035291825.1 Vicinamibacteria bacterium
TCACAGCATGGTGGATAGAAGCGTGGCGATTCCGAGAAAACTGAAGAACCCCACGACGTCGGTCACGGTGGTGAGAATGATCGAGGAGGACTGGGCGGGATCCTGGCCGACGCTGGTGAGAACGAGGGGCACCGCCGCACCGGAGAGTCCGGCGATGGTCATCGAGATCACCATGGAGAGGCCGATGACCGAGGCGAGTCCCACCGAGCGGCTCCAGATGTAGACGAACAGGGCGGTGGTGGCGGCAACCGCGATGCCGTTGAAGAAGCCGACGTTGCCTTCTTTGACGAGCATCCGCAACCAGTGTCGGATTCGGATCTCACGAAGAGCGAGTCCCCGCATGGTGACGGCCAGCGCTTGGGCGCCGGTGTTTCCTGACTGCCCGGCTACCACCGGTAGCAGCACCGCTAAAGCGGTGTTGCGGGCAATGGTCTCCTCGAATATTCCGACCACCGCCGCCGCCAAGAAGGCGGTTCCCAGATTGATCTCCAACCACGGCAGCCTCTTTCGGATGGCGAAGGTCACGTTGGAGAGTGCACGCTCCTCTCTGCTGGCTCCCACCATGGTGAGCATGTCGGCGGTCGCCTCTTCCTGCGCGGCAGTGACCAGGGCGTCGTGCCGGATGACACCGAGAAGGCGCTGCTCGAGATCGAGCACCGGCAACGAGGTCAGTCGGCCTTGCGTCAGAAGATCGGCGACCTCGTCTTTGAGTGCCATGGCGAGAACGGAAGGCGTCGAGGTCTGCATCAAGTGCTGGATGGTGGTTGTCCAGGAAGCAACAGCAAGATCCTGGATGCGAACGGAGCCCAGGAGTCGAGCCTCGTCATCGACGACGAAGATCTCGTAGTTGAGATCCGGCCGCGTGGCGCGAAGCCTTGCCAAGGCTTCTTCCACGGTCATGTCGGGGCGGAAGGTCATCGCCCTGGGATCCATGAGGCTTCCTGCCGTGTCCGGGGGATAGGCCATGAGGTCGCGAACTTCCCGGAACACGCTGGGGGGGAGAAGGTTCAGTAACCGGTCGCCATCCTCTCGATCTAAGCGCGACAGGAGTGCCGCAACTTTCGTCAGCTCGACCTCACCGAGAATCTCTCGAGCCGGCTCATCGGGAATCAGAGCGATGATTCCCGCCGCCCATTGTGGAGTGAGGCGCTCGATGACGCGCGCGGCGCGAGCCGCGGGTTGTTTACTGAGAAGGCGGGCCGCCTCTTCCGCCGGAGCCGTTTCCAGCCTGCGTGCCACTTCCTCGGGAAACGTCGTGAGGAACGTGCTGACCAGGATCTCGCGGGCTTCCCGTGCAGCGGCTGTGTCAGCAATCATCGCCTTCCTCCTTGGGCGCGGCCTTGCGCGGCCGGTTCACGGTCTCTAACAGATGGCGGGTAATGGAAGAGGCTCCCACCCAATAGAGCTCTCCCAGCGCAACGGCTAGCGAGACGGCGTCGCGGGGCCCTCTGCCGTCCGGGCTCGCTTCCAGCTCGCGCAGTGTCTCGTACCGAATGACTCCCACCAGCAGGCCATCCGCGTCCACCACCGGGAGGGCATGGAATCGCCTCCAGCCGGGATGGGCAAGGATGGTTTCCCGGCTTTCACTGACCAGGAGCCGATCGACGGGCCGGCGGAGGATCTCGCTCAGGCGGACGCCTCCCGCCGAAAGCAGCAGATCGCGCACGCTCAGGGCTCCCTGCAGCCTTTGATCGCGTCCGGTGACGTACAGGTAATATCTCAGGAAACGGGCGTGGCGGCGCATGTGCTTGCGCGCCTCGGCGACGGTGAGATCTTCGGGGAGGGCCAGAACGCGCGGATCCATCAGGGCCCCGGCGGTATTCTCCGGGTGCTGCAAGAGAACGGATAGGGCGTTGCTCACGTCGGCTGGCGTCTTGTCGAGTATCTTGGCGCGAAGCCGTGGTTCCAGATGACGTAGAAGACCGACGCAGTCGTCCAAGGGAAGGGCTGCCAGAATACGCCCGGCAGAAGAGGCGGAGCAGGCGACCAGACAGTCGGCACCGGCCAGGGGCGCCATGTTCTGGAGCACCGGAGCCGCTAGCTCCGGCGAGAAGGTCGCGAGAAGCGAAGCCGCGGCTCGTGCCGGTAGTCCTTCCAGCACCACCGCCGTCTCCCGCGGATGCGCCTCGATGAAGGCGGTGGAGAGAGTCCGACCCAGGTCGTCTCGGGAATCACTCATTGAGCAGCACGGAAATCGTCTCGCTGAATTCTTTGGCGGGCACGAACACCAGCCCATCCGGGGTATCGATGACGACGCCAGTGGTCTTGATCTGGGCAATACGGCCCTGGACTTCGCCCACCCTGATGCGATGACCCACGCGGTACGTTTCATTCAAATAGTGAGAGGCGATGACGTTGCTGGCGGCGGTACGAGCACCCAGCCCGAAGGCGAGCGCGCCACCGCCGATGAATGAGCCGAGGACGATGATCAAGGCGAGCATCAGAAGGTTGCTGTCGACACCGAGTTGCTCCAAGGCGATGACGCCGGCCAGCAGAACGACGACGATCTTGGAGGCCTGGCCCAAAAGAGGTGCGTGGTCGAAACCTGCTCGGGAAGCCGCCGCGCTCGTCGCGCTGCGTGCCAGGCTACCCAGCACCAAGCCCACGAAGACGATGACGGTGGCCGCCAGCACACGAGGGAGATAACGGGCCAGGCTGGTTATGGCATCGGTGATAATCGGGAGCTCCAGCTCCGCGGTGGCGGCGGCGATGAAGAAGAGCATCACCGCCCAGAAGACGACCCCGCTGATGACGCGCGAGGCCAGCCCTTGGACGTCACCGTCAACCTGGTCCTCGATCTTGGGCCGGTTGGGGAGGAGACGATCGAGCTTGGCAAGAAACCGGACGGTCAACCGGCGGAGCAGCCAGGCGATCAACCAGCCGAGGCCGATCAGAGTGACGGCGATCATCACCTGGGGGACGTAATCCACGGCGGCCTGATAGATGCTGTTGAACTGATTGCGGAGCGCTGCGGTCCACTTGTCGTAGGGCATCCCCGACCTCCGTTCTAGAACCGATCACGAGTTTACCTCAGATGGCGGGCGGTCAGGCATCTACCGAGAAAATCGTCTCGCATCCGGGGCAGCGGATCTTCTTTCCACCTGTGAAACCGGGGATGCGCAGCTCGCGTCGGCACTTGGGGCAGGCGATGTGTACTTTTTCGACGAGTCGGGAGGAAACTCCGGAGAGGAGTCCTTGCTTGAGCTCTTGCTCGATGGCAGGGAAGTTCTCGTCGGTCCAGGGGTTCGTCTCTTTCCAGCGCTTAAGGAATGTCCCGTTCCTGATGGCGAAGTCTATGGGCAGGTACAGCTCGTGCTGTTTGTCGGAGACCACGCGCTTCAACTCCGGATACTCGTGTAAAACGACCGTCAAAGCCAGGAGTGCGGTCGCGTGCTCCTCGTCGGTGATGGAGTAGGACGCGCTCATCAGCAGCAGCTCCTGCTTCTCCACGTGTCCGAAGCTGGCGCGGGTGGAAAGACCCCAGGCCAGCCAGGCGTTGGGGTCCCGCTCCGCGTACTGGTTGCGCATTCTGCGGTAGCTGAACAGCAGCGCTTCCGCCGTCGATTCCAGCGCTTCCTGGTTCTCCCAGATGGACCTTACCCGGGTCCATATGCCCATGGATGAGCCTCCTTGGGGATCTTCGATTTTCTTGGGACTCACATCGATCATAAGGACATTGTCACCCGATGGCAATCCCCTGCTTTCGAGCGCTGGGCAGGGCGACTGACAGGGCGCTAAAACGATGATATGATGAGGCAAAGTCCCGACGACAATTTGAGAACCGTTCTTCCGGAAACCACCGTCTTTCCTGTTTCTTGGGCGGATGGGAATGAGTCGCGGAGCGCGGGAAAGCGATGAACATCAAGGACAGAGTTGTCAGCAAGCAGCGTTTCTTCGCCCACTTGCGCGCCCTTTCCGCATCGAAAAAGACCGGCACCCTGGTGGTGATCGAGCCCGACGTGGAGCGGCGACTCTTCTTCGAGAACGGGGCCATTGTCGCGGCCACCTCGACCTCGCGCGAGGAATCCTTGGGGTACCTCTTGGCGGAGAGAGCCATCGTCAAAGAGCACACCGTCAGGCATGCCGTGGAGCTTCACCGTGCAAAGCCTGCCCTGTTAGGACGGAGGTTGGTCGACCTGGGCGCCATGTCCGAGAAAGAGATCCAGCACGCGGTTCGTCTGAAAGTGAGAGAGACGATCTCCGATATCCTCTCGACTCCCGACGCGGAGATCAACTTGAACGATGAATGCTTCCCCGATGTCGACCGAGTGCTGGTCTCCATCGAAGTCGGCGAGTTGCTATCGAGTGGCATTGACGTGTCGGAGAGAAAGCCTGCACAAAGAACTACGCCGGTCGAGACTCTTTCTCCGCCGCCCATGGAAACTCCGCCGCCCGAGCCGGTCGAGGAGCACCTGGACCCCGCCGAGCGTGACCTGATACAAGCGCTCGAAGGGTTTACCGGGAAACATTCGCTGGCAAGCTTGGCGGAGCCGAAAGAATCGACCGTATCGACGGCATGGACCGGAGCGAGGCCATCGACGGGCTCGATGCTTCGCCCGCCGGTGCCGAAAGCGTCTGCACATCCTCCTGCCGCCGCATCCCGTAATTCGCTGATGGTCGCTCTGGCCGCCGGCGTGAGCCTTGCCGCGCTAGCGGTAGGCTATTGGTTCATCTCTCAATCACCCGCCCAGGCTCCCTCCGTCGCGACGACGGCACCACCCGAGCCTGTGGTGGCCGTCGGGGCACCCGAGCCCGCGACCCAGATGCCGACGCCGAGTCGCCAGCCGGAGACGCCCCCAACTCGTGAAGTGGGCCCAACCGTCAGAGAGCCCGCGGCAGTCCCGAGCTCCGATTCGCCTCGCCAAACCGTCCGCACGACTTCCGAGCCACCGCCTCCGCCGTCGCGGCGCGAGGTCATCGAACAAGCGAGTGCTGCTTCCGCACCGACGCCGGCGACGACGCAGCCGTCGGCGGAAGCGAGCCCCGTTCCCGAGCCAGCCGCGCCAGTCGTGGAACCGGCGCCTCCCCCTAGCCTACCGGGTGCAGAAACCTCGCCGTCGGATGGCGCTACGACGCAACCAGGCGAAGGGGAGGGTTGGGGATCCGCCGTCTTCGCACCGAAACGCGCCGCCGTCACCAGCAACGCGCCGAGCGATCCCGGCGTGCAGCCCGGGGACCTGGTGGAGCCGAGCTTCGACGTCATCGATCCGGTTCTCATCGAGCACCCCGAACTGAAGTACCCGAGAGAAGCCAAGCGTCAAAACGTGTCCGAGTTCGTCATTCGGGTGCGGGTGCTGGTCGACGAGAACGGTACCGTGCTGGAGGCGAATATGGAGGAGCCGGCCCGTTTCGGTCTGGATCAAGTGGCGATCGACGTTGCCCTCAAGGCGCGTTTCATCCCCGCCACCAAGGGAAGGGTTCAAGTCAAGATGTGGACGGTTCTCCCGCTGGTTTTTCGCGATGAATAGGACCGGCTTAGCGGTGGAGCGGCGGTAGCTCCTCGCCTTCCGCGACGAACTTCAGCGCCACTCCGTTGTTGCACCACCTCTGACCGGTGGGTGGCGGACCGTCCTTGAATACGTGGCCCTGATGCCCACCGCAACGAATACAGTGATACTCCGTTCGGGGAAAAATCAGTTTGAAGTCTCTCTTGGTGCCCAGGTGGCCAGGGATTGGTTGAAAAAAGCTGGGCCATCCGGTACCGCTGTCGTACTTCGCCGCCGACTCGAAGAGCGGAAGGAAACACGCCGCGCAGATAAA
>DATDRI010000076.1:0-8593 GCA_035291825.1 Vicinamibacteria bacterium
CCCGGAATCATCGACACCGAAGGCTTCGGGAAGTCGCAGCCGCTGGTGCCGGGAACCAGTGAAGAGGCCCGGGGCAAGAACCGGCGCGTCGAGCTGGGAATCGTGAATACCCAGATCAAATACCCGGGCCAGTCGCCTCCCCGAGAAAATTAGATAAGAGGGGATTCATGAGCGGGAAGCACAAAGGTCGCGCCGCACTCGTCATGGTCGACGTCCAAAACGACTTTTGCGCGGGAGGCTCGCTGGCCGTGCCGGGCGCCGATGAGGTTGTCCCGGTCCTCAACGAGTACGCCAGGCGGTTTGCCAAGGCTCACCTTCCAGTCTACGCGACGCGCGACTGGCATCCGGAGAGAACCTCCCACTTCAAGGAGTGGGGGGGCGTCTGGCCGCCACATTGCGTGGCCGGCACCCGAGGAGCCTCGTTTCATCCTGAGCTCAGACTTCCACCCGAGACGATCGTGGTCTCGAAAGGCACGGATCCGGACGAAGACGCCTATTCGGCATTCCAGGCCCACGACTACAACGGTCTGGCCTTTGCCGAGTCTCTGCGCCGGAGCGAAGTGCGGCATCTCTACATCGGCGGAATAGCCACCGATTACTGCGTCAAGTTCACCGTTCAGGATGCTCTTGCTCAGGGTTTCGCGATCACCGTTCTGGAAGACGCGGTGCGGGGAGTCGATATTGAGGCGGGGGATTCCGAGCGCGCCCTCGAGAAGATGAAGAAGTCCGGGGCGAGCACGGCGACACTGGACTCCATCGACGAGGAGCTGGCGGCGTGAGGGAATACTAGGGAATGCCCATCCTCTCGGAGTCGAACCAGCAGCAGCTTCGAGATCGTTTCCAGCGTGACCTCTTAGAGCTCGGTGGCCTCCTCGGGCCGACTGCGCCTCTTGACGACCATCATCAGGGCGCCCAGCAAACCGCCGGGCACGATTTGGGTGAGAGTCCCAAAGAAAAATTGTCCAACCAGCGCTTCTCCCCAGCCCGAGAAGACGTCGTAGTGTGTTCCCAACCCATAGGTCTTGGTGATCCACCAGAGGACCACCACCGGAATCCGGGATAGCAAGGCGAAGACGACCAGACTCAGAAGGAGCAGCCGGTACGGGCTTTCCTCGCCGGCCAGACTCAAGCCCAAAAAGATCGCGACGACCAGAGTCAGCCAGAAGATTCCCACGATGTTGGTGACGGTCGTGGGAAGCTCGGCACGCTCGCCGAAAAAGCGAGCCAGTGTCACGAAGAGAGAGACGAGCGCCGGCAGTGCGGCCAGGCTCGTGGCTCGCTGCAGCATCTTGGGTTCGCCGCGCCCACGCTCTAGCGGCTGACCATGCCGCCGTGCTCTTCCACCAGCTTGCTCTGCAGCTCCCGAATCGCCTCGCTTCGACGAACGAGATAGGGGTTGGTTCCCCGCAGGGCCCGGAGCGATGAGGGAAGTTTGGAGAGACTCTCGGCGGCGTGCTGCTGGATGGCAGGTAAGGCGGGAGGTTCGGCGAGCCGCTTGCCTCCCTTCATGACCGGGGTGAGAAGCGCCTGCAAACCGTCGAGCTTTTCCTCGCGCAGCGCCAGCACGTCTTCTTCCATCCGGCCGGAGGCGGCATAGCGACGAAAGATCTGCTTCCGTCCCGCCAAGGTTTGCTTGTCCTGCGAGAGCTTGAGAACCGGCCGATGGTTGTACTCCACGAGCTTGTAGACGATGTCCAGAACCGGGGCATCGGAAGACACTCCCAGATGGCTGCCCACGCCAAAGCCGTCGATGGGAGCTCCGGCGGCGAGTGCATCCTCGATGCGGTACTCATCGAGGGAGCCGCTAGCGAGGATCTTCGCATCGGTCAGGCCCCCGTCGTCCAGAATCCGTCTCACTTCCTTGGCAAGGTGCACCATGTCACCGCTGTCCAGTCGAACGCCCCGGAGCTTGGCTCCCTGGCGCGCCATCTCTTTTCCCACCTTCACCGCACGGCGGGCACCCTCGAGGGTGTCGTAGGTGTCGATGAGTAAGACCGCGTCATCGGGGAACACCCGAGCGAAGGCTCGAAAGGCCTCGATCTCTTCCTGGAACGACTGGACGAAGCTGTGGGCCAAAGTTCCCTGCACGGGTATTCCGTACTCCATTCCGGCGAGGACGTTGCTGGTCGCGTTGCAGCCTCCGATGAATGAGGAGCGCGCGACTTTGAGCGCGGCGTCCCGTCCCTGGGCTCGGCGGGAAGCGAAGTCCATGAGGGTCTTGTCGCGAGCCGCGAAACGGATTCGGGCCGCCTTGCTGGCAATCAACGTGCCGAGCTGGATAGCGTTCATCAGGTAGGTCTCGGCGAGTTGTGCTTCCATGATAGGCGCGGTGACCTCGAGAAGTGGCTCGTCAGGGAAGATGGGGGTTCCCTCGGCGACGGCCACGACCTCGCCGCTGAAACGAAGCTCGGCAAGATGCTTCAGGAAGGGTTCCTTGAAATGGCCGGTGCTTCGCAAGTAGTCGATGGCCTGCGGACCGAAGCGGAGGTTCTCCAGATAGTCGAGCGCCTCCTCCAGTCCCGCAGCCAAGAGAAACGAACGGTTCTGGGGCAGCTTTCGCACGAAGAGACTGAACGTGGCGGGCTGGCTCATGCGCTGCTCGAAGTAGCAGGCCGCCATGGTGATCTCGTAGAGATCGGTGAGCAGCCCGGTGCTCCCGGTCTGGAACCAAGGGTCACGGCTCATAACCCCTTGAGGGTACCACAAAATAGTGCGGCGACAGGCCGGCTCGCAGGAGAGCTCTATTCGCCAGGGCGGGGCGAGTATGATACAAATATCTTAAGGGGCAGCTTTAAAGAGGAGGGGGGCCGTTTGCGGTTCGTGAAGGCGGGTTGCCGTGTTCTCGTCTGTGCGCTCGTTTTCCCGCTATGCGTAAGCTCCGCAGGGGCGAACGACGAAGACTTCCTCAGCAAACAACTGGATCTGGTGCGGCGCCGTTTTCAGCTGAACCGTGCCATCGGCGTGCGGGTGGTCAGCCTGGAAACAGGTGAGACGCTCTACGCTCACAACGCCGACAAGAAATTCATTCCCGCCTCGGGAATGAAGCTGGTTACCATGGCTGCCGCCCTCCATTACCTGGGGCCGAACCATCGCTTCGAGACGCGGCTCCTGGTCGACGGTCCGATCGTCGACGGAGTGGCCAGAGCCAATGTCTACATACAGGGATCGGGCGATCCGGCATTGACCGGCGGCGATCTGGAGGAGATCACCTCCGCCCTGGCGGGAGCGGGAATTCACGAGATTGAGGGCGATCTGATTCTGGATGATAGCTTCTTCGACGACCAACTTCGCGGACCGGCCTCCTATGACAACATTCTCAAGAAGGGATTGCCCATCCAGAGTGCACTCTCCTACAACTTCAACATCGTCGAGGTGAAAGCGTCCCCCGCTGAAACGGAGGGCACGCGCGCGCTGCTGTTCGATGAAGGTTACGGCTATTTCGAGATCTTGAACCGTGTTACCACCGCCGGCTGGGGAAGACCCTGGCTTCAGGTGAAGAAGTCGGGAGGCCACGATCGTGTGATCGTGAGCGGTCGCGTCATCGAGGGCGACCAGGAGCTGACCGGTGGCTTCGTGGCGCCCGATCCGCCGCGCTATCTTGCTTCGGCCTTTGTCGGAAAGCTCGCGGAGCGGGGAGTTACGTTTCACGGAAAGATCGCAAGTGGCGTCGCTTCCGGACCCAAGCTGCGTACGCTCTACGTGCATCGCTCGCCTCCCCTCATACAGATCGTGGAGCTGCTGGGAAAGAACAGCAACAACTTCGTGGCCGAGCAGATCCTCAAGGCTCTCGGTGCGCACCGATGGGGCCCACCGGGAAGCTTCGAGTCGGGTTCGAGGGCTCTCAGCGAATACCTTCTGGGTCTCGGTTATCCCAAGGAAGCCTTCCGGGTCGAGGACGGCTCCGGACTCTCCTATGAGAATTACCTGAGCGCCTCCATCCTCTCCGACGTTCTTCTGGAGCTTTATCGGACACCGGAGCTCCGCACCAGCTTTCTATGCGCGCTGGCGCTGGGCGGAGTGGACGGAACTCTCGCCAAGCGGTTTCAGAGTGAGGAGTACCTGGGCAAGGTCATGGCCAAGACCGGCAGTCTGGCAGGCACTAGCTCTCTTTCCGGGTTTGTTTTTTCCGAGACGGGAGGGCTCTTGGTCTTTTCGGTCGTTCTGAACGGAATCAGTCGACAGTGGAGGGCGGACCAGGTCGAGGACGAGATCGCCAAGACTCTCCTGAGGTACTAGTATTGGCCACCCCTCGCCCACTGTAGATTCTGGGGCCGGTCTGGCGTAAGATGGATTTAAGGGATGGACGACGTGAAGGTCGTAGACACGCTGGCAACCGCTAAACCGGCTCCCACCGAGCAAACGACGACCATCGAGTCACAAGAGCTGGTGGTTCCTCGTCGGTGCACGCTCGATGGCTTTGCGGAAGAGGCCAGCCGGCGGGGGGGCGTGGATCCCGCCGAGCTCCCCGCTCTCACTCGCCTGAGTGTCAGGACTCAGAACACGGCCTACGAGGTCATCCTCATCAGCCCCCTGGAATCGAGGGTGCTCGTCCGGGGTGGGCGGTTCTTCGCCGAGCACGCGGAGTCGTACCTTTGTGGCTCCAGCTATGGCGGCAATCTGCTCAAGGTCTCCTGGGTCGGGCTGGGGATGAGGCTCGAATTGATGCGAGAAGGCCGCCGCATCATCACTTCCACGGTCCAGTCGGTCCAGGTCGTGGACGACTCCAACCTTCCTGGACCCTTCTAGCCCAGTAGTCTCGGTATATTAAGTCGCTGTCGCCGAAACCCTTTTGAGGTTCGCGGGGCGACCGTAGTACCATCCCGACCTCGGTAGGAACCTCTCAATGAAGGAGACGACTCCAAGACCGGCTTCCCGAGCCGGGGCTCCGACGACCTTTCGCCTTGCCCGGCGGGAGGACCGTACCTTTGTTCGGGAGCTGGCGTTGCGCGTGTTCACGGTTTACGGAAGCTACGACCGCTATCTCGTCGAGTGGTTCGATACCGAGGGCGTGGTTACCTTCCTGGCCGAGATCGATGAAACGCTGGTCGGCATGATGATGTTGATGGCCTATCCCAATCCCGCCAAGCGGACGGAGGCGATCGCCGATCTACTGGCCATCGCCGTCGATCCGGATTTCCAGTCTCAGGGGATAGGGACCGAGCTTCTCCAGAAGGCGATCAAGGAAGCGCCCCTGCTGGATGCTTCCATCCCCATCCGGGAGCTACATCTCTCGGTGGCAGGGAACAATCCTCGGGCGCAAAGTTTGTTTTCTCGTCATGGATTCCGTTATTCATGCGACGAGGGAATCTACCCCGCCGGCCAGCGCGCGCTTCATATGACGAGACCACTTTGAGTCTCGAGGGGAGGGAAGATGAGCCCGAAGCCGCTTAACCTTCATGGCGCCGCGCTTGCCCTTACTTGCCTGACCTGCACGGCTTCTGCGCAGACACTCGATTCTCTGCGTCCCGCCGGAACGTTCTCCATCGTGGCTCGCGATCCGTCCACCGGTGAGTTGGGAGTGGGAGTGCAGTCTCACTGGTTCTCGGTGGGGAGCAACGTCTCCTGGGCGGAAGCCGGCGTGGGAGCGGTGGCCACCCAGTCGTTCATCGATCCCGGATACGGGCCCCGCGGTCTGGCGCTCATGAAATCCGGCAAGCCCGCTTCCGCAGCTCTCCAGGAGCTTCTTTCCGTCGATGCGGCTCGTGACGTCCGCCAAGTGGCCTTCATCGACGCTCAGGGGCGGGTGGCGGTTCACACCGGCGCGAAGTGCATCCCCTTCGCCGGAGATCGCTCCGGCAGCAACTACTCCGTGCAAGGCAATCTCCTGGCGTCCTCGGAGGTTTGGGAGAGCATGGCGCGCGCCTTCGAACGGACCCCAGGGGACTTGGGGGATCGCATTTTGGCTGCACTGCAAGCGGGACAAGAATCCGGCGGAGACGCGCGGGGAAGCCAGTCGGCAGCTCTGCTGGTAGTCCGTGGCGTTTCCCAGGATGCTCCCTGGCGCAACCGGGTGGTCGATCTGCGCGTGGAAGATCACGCCACTCCCATCGCCGAGCTGACCCGCCTTTACAAATTGCGGAAAGCCTACGACCTCGCCACACAAGGTGACGACTATTTCGCCGCCAAAGAGTTCGAGAAAGCCTTCCAAGCCTACGACGCCGCGCTCGCCATCGTTCCCGAGAACGACGAGCTCATCTTCTGGCGGGGAGCCATGCTCATGCAGGCCGGCCGGGGGGCGGAGGCCCTCGCCGACATCCGGCGGGCGGTATCGATGAACCCCCGGTGGCTCGCACTTCTGGGGCGTATTCAAGAAGAGCATTTTCCGGGGGCCCGAAAGATTTTGGAGCAGGTCCAGTAGTTTGAAGCGGTATCCCGCCTTCGATCCGCCCGAGTACGTCGACTGGGCTCCCGCGCCGGAAGTCATGGAGGACTTCCAGAAGAAGATCCAAGCCGACTCGGCACGGAAGCAGATCCTCGGCGCCCTCACACCCGATCAACATCGCCGGCTCTATCAGGGTCTGGTGCGAAACCGACTTCACGACATCGCCCTCAATCGGTGGGTGCGGCAGGGAGTCATCTCCAAGGCTTGGTTGGGAACCGGTGAGGAAGCCGCGACCATCGGTGTGGTGCACGCCCTGCAGCCCGGCGACGTGGTCGGCCCCATGATCCGAAACGCCGGAGCCTGTCACGAGATGGGAATGAGTCTAGCGGACATGTTGCGTGCCTATCTGGGAACCGCCGACTCGCCGAGCCAAGGGCGCGATATTCACATCGGAGACATGGGCAAAGGAGTGCTGGCACCCATCAGCATGGTGGGCGCCCTGGTTCCGGTCTGCGCGGGCGTGGCGCTCGCCTTCAAGCTACGGAAAGAACCTCGCTTGGCCTTGACGTGGGTGGGAGACGGCTCCACCCGTACCACCGCCTTTCACGAAGGCATGATGTGTGCGCGCTCTCTCCAGCTTCCTCTGATCGCGGCCGTGCAGGACAACGGGATCGCGCTCGGCACGCCGGTGGCCAGCCATTCGCGGCGGCCGATGGAGGACCTGGCGAAGATCTACGACGTCTCCTTGGTAACTTGCGACGGGAATCACGTCCTCGACGTCTATGCGGCGACCGTCCTCGCTTCCGAAATGTGCCGGGCGGGAAGCGGCCCGGTCCTCATGACTCTGCGCACGTTTCGCATGGGTGGCCACGCTACTCACGACGAGGGAGAGAGCCGCGGCATCTTGCCCCCGGAGCTCTTCCAGGAGTGGGGGAAACGAGATCCCATCGGGATGTACGAGACGTATCTGGCCGGAGCGGACCTTTCTCTCTCACCGCCTCAGTCCAACCGCGAAGCCCTCCAGCAGGCCGAGGCGGAAGTCGTCGAGGAGATCCAAACAGCCGAGAAAGAGGCGCTCGCTAGCCGGGAGTCCAACATGCCCCGGCCCGAGACTCAGCGGCTGGGAGTCATCAGTTGCTGACGAACCGCACCCGCTGAATATCCTGGTCGGTCAGAACGTAGAGCAGCCCGTCGGGGGAGACGGCCAGATCCACGATGCGACCAAAGCCGGAGAGAAAGCGATCGTCCGCGGCGAGAACGCTCCCGCCGTCCTCCGATAGCACGAGCCGGTGAAGCGTCCCGGTATTGAAGTCCCCGAAGAATAGATTGGCTCGAAAAGGCTCGGGATAAGCGGTTCCCTGGTACACGATGATTCCAGTGGGTGCGATCACGGAGTTGTAACAGCGGAGCGGCCCGCTGTTGGGAGGACGAGGCTGCGGGCAGGGGGAGCCGGTCGACGTATCGCACTGGAAGAAAGGCCATCCGTAGTTCCTGCCGGGGAGGATGCGGTTGATCTCGTCGTTGGCGCTCGGCCCGTTCTCGGTGGCAAAGATCTCGCCGCTTTGCGGATGGAACGTGAAATCGAAGCTGTTGCGGAGACCGGTGGCGAAGAAGGCCGAGCTCGGGAACGCCAAACCGGCAAACGGGTTGTCGGGCGGGATGCCACCCTCTCGGGTGTAGCGGAGGATCTTTCCCGCCAGGGTACCCGCCCGCTGGCTGTTACAGGCATCGCAACCGTTGTCTCCCACGCTGACGTAGAGCATGCCGTCCGGACCAAAGGCGATGCTTCCACCCTGGTGGTTTCCGCAGACGTCCGAGGGCAGGTCGTCAATGACTACCTGCGCGTCATCGTCCCCGTTTTGCCCCAGGCGGCCGTCGGTGAACCGAGCCACCGCGTTCGTTCGATCGCCCCGAGTGTAGTAGACGTAGACCTGCCGATTGTCCTGGTAGTTCGGATCGAGCGTCACGCCCAAGAGGCCCCGCTCGCCTCCCGTCTGGACGTTGCGGAAGGTGATGAGGCGCCGATCCAACAGGCGTTCGTCCTCCACGACGCGCACCGAGGCGTTTTGGATCCCGGCGAAGCCGCCCTTTTCGGTGACCAGGATGCGGGTCGGAGAGGTGAAGACCATTGACACGGGGAAATTGGGCAGCGAGACCACTCTCTCGGCAACGAAGCGTCCGTCCAGGGGGGGTGACGGGGAGGAGGGATCGGTCGGGCTGGTGGGCGTGCCTTCGCCGGCGCATTGGCTGAGGAGAACCGCTAGCACGGGC
>DATDRI010000077.1:0-8986 GCA_035291825.1 Vicinamibacteria bacterium
GTGGTGGCCACCCGCGCCAACCGGTCGATGTTTCGAAGTCCGGACGGAGGGATCTACTACATCAATGCGCCGGGGCCCGGGCTCTTACTCGTTCCCGCCTATCTGGCCGATCGAGCCTTGAACCGATGGCTAGGGTGGGACCGCCAGATCGCGGCCATTCTGTTTTGGAATTTCCTCGGAGGTTTGCTGGTTCTGGAGATATTTCGATCCGCCCGCCAGGTCGACGTGGGTTGGGGAGCTGCGGCGGTCACCGCATTCGCCCTCGCTGTCTCGCCGCCCTTGCTTCCCTACACCTACCAGGTTTATCCGGAGCTCCCCGCCGCCCTTTGCCTGTTGTACGCCTTTCGCAAGCTCTTCATCGATCCGGCCCCGAGCGGAAAAGGGCTGCTGGCGGGAGCGGTGGCGCTCGCCGGGCTGCCCTGGCTCCACCAAAAATACGCCTTGACCGCGACGGTGATGGCCGTTCTCACCGTCTGGCGCGTCATCGGATCGGCTCCGAATCGAACGGAGAGCGTGGCGCGGCTCGCTCTCTTCAGTATGCCGCTGGCCATCTCGGCGCTGTCGCTCACCGTCTATAACCACGCGCTCACCGGAAGCATTTTTCCCGATGCCACCTTCCGGGCGGCCGGGCGAACCGCCTTCGAGCCCGGGAACGTCGTCTCCGGCTTCCTGGGGCTCTTTCTCGATGTCGAGAACGGACTCTTCGTCTATGCCCCCCTCTACGCACTGGCGCTGGTCGGATTGGGGCGGCTGGCGTTTCGCCACCGAGAGATCCGGTTCTATCTCTTGGCGGTGGTCTTGTCCTACGTCTTCGTCATCGCTTCGTTTCCGCACTGGCCAGGCGCGGTGAGCTCCGTCGCCCGATACATCCTGAGTGTCGCTCCCCTGGCTGCTCTCTCGTTGGTCTTCGTTACTCGAAGAAGCGCCTCCGATGGTGTACTGGCAGGCGCGGCCTTGGGACTCTTTGCAGCAACACTGTCCTTCACCATCGCGTTTCAAAGAGATCTCGTTTCCAGTCATATCACCAAGCTGCTCCTGGACCGGACACGCTACAGCGATCCTTTTCAATACCTGCCGAGCTTCTTGAATGATGGACCGGCCCACTACTACCAACTCGGTGCGATGGTCATCGCCTTGGTGCTGCTGATGGTCCTGCTCACACCGCGGGTGGAGCAGGAATCCCTGATGAGGGAACGGGAGGCGGCCGTCTATCCGTGGAAGGCTCTCCTGGGCGCCGCGGCGTTGGTCGGTCTGCTGGTGGTGTTGGGAGGTTTGCTGGAGAGAGTACCGTCCAATAACACGACGCGGAATGGCCCGGTATTTGACGACACCCATCCCTTGCGTCGAGCGGCCGGGACGGCGCGGTTCTGGACGGAGGAACGCTTGGAGCTCGAGGGGCGTGGGATGTGGGTTCCGGGAGGAGGCTCGGCGCGGTTCTTCATCCAAACCGACGAGCCGCTCCGCCAGCTTCAAGTCGCCCTGACCAACACGCCGAGGGAGAATCATGTGCAGATCGGCCAACGAGGTTCGGACCCCTTGAGCAGCGAGCTGGGGCCTTCCGGTCGTGAGGTGATCGACCTTCCGCTCCGCCGCGCCTATGAGTTCCAGGGGACGACTCGACGACAGTGGATCTACGAGCTCACCGTGCGCTCTCGGGAAGGTTTCGTCCCCAGGCGAGAGGGCACCGGGAACGATCCACGCCGTTTAGGATGCTTTGTTGTCCTTTCTGCCATGTAATTCTTGCCTAGCCGGGGAGGACCGAAAACGTCGGATCCACGCAAGAGGTTCTTTCCCCAGCGCCTTATAGCGACGGTGGCGATTGGCACACAGCTTGCCTTACCCAACCTGGGGAGTCGGAGGTCTGAAGCGAAAATCGGCACCCGGATCCGGTCATAGGAACCCCTCACGGATACCGGCCTTCCCCTCCGGCCCCCTTAATAACCTCAATAACCTCTTTCCCCTCCCGACAGACCTTCAAAGCAAGGCGTCGGTCCGGTATGATGGCCCGGCAAGCCACCATCCATGTCCCGCAAGCCGCATGTCCGCATCTTCACCGACGGCGCCTGTTCGGGAAATCCCGGACCGGGTGGTTGGGCCGCCATCATCGACGTGAACGGAGAGCGCCGCGAGCTGAGTGGCGCCGAGGAACGAACCACCAACAACCGGATGGAGCTGATCGCGGTCATCCGCGCCCTCGAATCACTGACCGAGCCGTCCCGCGTACACGTGGTCACCGACTCCCAGTACGTCGCGCTGGGCATGACCCGCTGGATCCATTCCTGGCAGCGCAAGGGTTGGAAGACGGCGAGCGGCGCGCCGGTCAAGAACCGCGATCTTTGGCAAGCACTCCTCGAACACTCACAAAGTCACGAGCTCACCTGGGAATGGGTGCGAGGTCACCAGGGTCATCCCGAGAACGAGCGGGTGGATGCCCTGGCCCGGGAAGCTATCGAGAGTCTAGGTTGAGCGTCCTTCTCCGGCTTTCTTCGCTTCCAGCGTTTCCCACTCTTGATAGAGGCGATCCAGCTCGCCTTTGAGGCTCTGGTGAGTAGCCACCACTCCCGCCGCCGCGGTGGGATCGTCGTAAAAACCAGGCACGGCCATTCTCCCCTCTAAGCTGGCCACCGCAGTCTCCATCTCGGTAATGCTCTCCTCGAGCCTTTGGACCTTCTCTCGAAGCCGACGGGCGCGGTTGGATCGTCCGTTACGCTCTTGGGCGGGCGGGCGTGAAGCAAGTGGCGCGGTCGCGATGCGAGCCTCCGTTTTCTTCTCGGGTGGGGGACCCTCGGGAAGGGGCGGGGGCGTTTGGAGACGAACGAAGTCCTCGTAGTTCCCCCAATGAAGTCGCACCGTGCCGTCGCCGACCTCGGCGACCTTGGTCGCCAGCTCATCGATGAAGTACCGATCGTGAGAGACGAAGAGGAGCGTGCCGCGGAAACTCTTCAGGGCGTCGAGCAGCACTTCTTTGGAGTCGAGGTCCAGGTGATTGGTGGGTTCGTCGAGGAGGAGAACGTTCGCCGGGCGGAGCAGCATCCTGGCGAGAGCGAGGCGGCTCTTCTCTCCACCGGAAAGCACCTTTGCCTTCTTCTCCACGTCATCGTCGTGAAAGAGAAAGGCGCCCAAGATGTTTCGAATCTGAGGGACTAGATCGACGGGCGCGGCCTCTATGAGATTGGCGAGGACCGTTTTCTCTCCGTCGAGATCGAAGGCGCGGTCCTGACTGAAATAGCCGAGGCTCACGTTCGGTCCCGGCTCGAGCTCCCCGGAATCCGGTTGCTCCGCCCCTGCCAGGAGCCGCATCAGCGTGGATTTTCCCGCCCCGTTGGGTCCCACCAGTGCCACCCGGTCCCCGCGCTCGACGAGGAGATCGACGCCCCGGAAGACCTCTTTCCGCCCGTACCGTTTGGCGACCGCCTTGGCCTGGAAGACGATCCGGCCGCTCCTGGCGGGTTGTGGCAGCCGTAGCTTCAGGAGCTTTCTTTCCGGGGGCACGTCGATGCGCTCCATCTTATCGAGCATCTTCACGCGACTCTGCACCTGAGCCGCCTTGGTCGCCTGGTAGCGGAAGCGGTCGATGAACCTCTGGATACGCTCGATCTCTTCTTGTTGGCGCCGCGCCCGGGCCCGGAGCTCCGCGATCTGTTTTTCTCGCACCTTGAGGTATCGAGAATAGTTGCCAGAGTAGTCCCTGAGTTGGCGTCGATCGATCTCGGTAATGCGGGTCACGACTCGATCGAGAAAGTAGCGATCGTGAGAGACCAGGACCACCGCGTGTGGATAGAGGGCCAGATACTCCTCCAACCAGTTGCGAGCCTCCAGATCGAGGTGGTTGGTAGGCTCGTCGAGGAGCAGGATGTCGGGGCGCGAGAGAAGGAGCTTCGCCAGGGCGATGCGCATCTGCCATCCACCGCTGAAGGTCTCGGTCGGCGCGTCGAGCTCCTCCGCCTGGAATCCGAGGCCGCGGAGCACGTCCGAAACGCGCGCCTCGATACCGAACCCTTCCTGCCGATCCCACTCTTCCTGGGACTCTCCGTAGCGCTTCAGCACGGCCGGGTGGTCGGGGCTCGTTGGCTCCAGCCGGCTCATCACCTCCTCCAGCTCCCGCTGCTCGTCGTGCAGAGCGAGGACGTCGGCGAAGACCGAGGTCGCCTCCTCTTTCAACGTCTTTCCCTGGTGGTGCAATCCGTCCTGGGGAAGGAAGCCCACCCGCGTCCCTCGTGGGGCGGTGACTTCTCCTTGATCGGGGGCTTCCGTCCCGCCGAGCATGCGGAGGAGCGTGGTCTTGCCCGAGCCGTTGGGGCCGGTGAGCCCCACCCGATCGCCTTCCGAGACGTTCCACGTCACGTTCTCGAAGAGGACTTGAGCTCCGAAAGCTTTGCTGAGTCTTTGAACCTGCTGCATGGTCTCGTTCAAGAAAAAAGCCCGGCTCACGGGAGCCGGGTTAACGAAATTATAGCATGCGGGCCGGCGTTGACACCTTCTCGGGAGCGCGCTCATAATCGGGCCTGCTGAGGCCTGCTGAGAGATGATGAGAAGAAAGAATCTGGCCGCCGTCATTTGTCTCTTCTTGCTTTCGGGATTCTCTTTGAAGGGCTCGTCCCTTCAGCAAGAGACTCCTACCGAGGCGAGCCAGCATGCGAATCGAGGCGTGGCCCTCTTGGAGCAATTCCGATTCACGGAAGCCGCGGCGGAGTTCGAGGCGGTGGTGGTGCTCGAGCCGAATTCCGTTCCCGGCCTGGTGAATCTGGGGATTGCCTACTTCAACCAGCGCGATTTCGATCGGGCCCGGGTGGTTCTCGAACGCGCGAAGGCACTTGCTCCCGACGATCCTCACGTTAACTACAACCTGGGACTCATCTTCAAGCTCACGGGAAACACCGAGGACGCCGCCCACGCCTTCGAGAAGGTTCTGGAACGGGACGCCGAGGACTCGATGGCGGTCTACTACCTGGGCACCCTCTACGCCAGCCAGGGACGGCTCGATGAAGCCGAAAGCACCTTGCGGCGAGCCATCGAGCTCCAACCCGGGAACGAGTCGGCGCATTTCAGCTTGGGCAACGTGCTGATCCGACAGGGGCGGATGGAAGAGGGGCGCCGGGAGTTGGAGACCTTCCGCTCCTTGAGGGAGAGCTTTCCCGCCGAGACGGCGTCCGCTGGCCTCCAATACACCGAGCTCGGAAAGTATGCCGAGGCCATCGAAGCATCCTCCCCGCCGCTTCAGCAGTCCGCCCCGGAAGCCAGCGTCGAGTCCGCCCTGCAATGGATCGAGGCGACCCAAGACGCGGGTCTGTCGCTTCCCGGACTGCCGCCCCCTCCGGACTGGCCCCGCACCTTGCCGGCCGAAGAGTACGGTCTGGATTTCATCGAGAGCCGGCTCCTTCCGCATCTCGGCTCCGGTTTGGCGTTTCGCGATCTGGACTCCGACGGCGACCCGGATCTGATTTTCGTAAGGGGCGGCGGCGCTTGGGTCTTCCTCAACGACAGAGGGCGATTCAGCCGTGTCTCAGCGGGCCTTCCCGAAGTGGGAAAATTCGTTGGACTGGCGGTGGGGGACCTGGACGCTGACGACGATCCCGACGTCTATCTGGTGGGATCCGGACCGAATACGCTTTTCGTCAACGATGGAACCGGGAGGTTCTCACCGGCGGGCGCCGGGGCGGGCGTTGCCGGCGGCGACGTCTCGGTCGGTGCCAGCCTCGCCGACGTTGACCATGATGGCGATCTCGACATCTACGTCTCCAACTACGTCGATCCCGAGGCGGTTTCCGATGGTACGCTCCGCATTCCGGAGGATCTGTTAGGGGCACCCAATCGCCTCTACCGAAACAATGGGAACGGAACCTTCAGCGAGATCGGGGCAGAGAGTCTCACAACGGGAGGCGCATCCAGAAGTCTGGGATCGGTGTTCTCCGACTTGGACGACGATCGTGACATCGACTTCGTGGTGGTCAACGACGGTCAGCCGGTGCAGGTCTTTTCCAATGACCGGGTGGGGACCTTTACCGAGAGATCGCTGGAATGGGGCATCGAAGCGGCGGGCCGGTTCCGCGGGGCGGATGCGGCGGATTTCGATGGCGAAGGAAGCTTCGATCTTTTCCTGACCGCCGAGGGTACGGCTCTCAACCTGCTGCTGCGGGGGCCGGCCCGGGCCGGTTTTCGGCCCGACGTCCTTTCACCCGGTCTTCTCACCGCCGGTGTCCCGGGTGACCGTTTCGGCACCACCTTTCTGGATGCCGACAATGATACCGATCTGGATCTCCTACTGGTGGTGAACGAGCCGGGGGCGGTCGCTCGGTTCTACCAGAGCTCCCCGACAGGATATCGACGGGCCGGAGTGTTGGCGGCTCCCGGGGACGACTCCGGCAGGGGTCGCGCCCTGGCGGTAGCGGACGTCGACCGAGACGGCGATCTCGACGCGGTGGTGGGAACCGACCGCGGCCGGTTGCTGTTCTTTCGCAACGAAGGCGGTAACTCCCGCGGTTGGATCGACGTGGTGGCCCGGGGGGTGCGGAGCAATCGGGAGGGCGTGGGTACGAAGATAGAGGTGAAGGCGGGCACGGCACGGCTGCGGCGCGAGGTGCGCTCCGGATCCGGCTACCTGTCTCAGAACGATCTGCCGCTTCATTTCGGCCTGGGGACCGAGCAGGCTGCGGACTACGTTCGTTTTCTGTGGCCGGGTGGCGTCAAGCAGATCGAGATGGACGTGGAGGGCGGTCGTACGGTGAGCATCGAGGAGCTCGATCGCAAGGGAACGTCGTGTCCGATTCTCTACACCTGGGACGGTGAGCGGATCCGCTTCGTCACCGACTTCCTGGGCGGAAGCGCCGTCGGTTATCTGCACGCGCCCGGCATCTACAGTTATCCCGACACCGACGAGTACGTGAAGTTGGAGTCGTTCCCGCCCGTTCCGAAGGATGGAGCCTACCAGCTCCGTTGGGTGAATCAGCTCGAAGAAGTGCTGGAGTTCGACAAGGCCTCGCTGGTGGTGGTGGATCTTCCCGCCGGCCTGGAGGTCTTTCCCAACGAGAGGCTCATGCCCGGTCCTCCCTATCCCGAGTCTCGATGGTACCCGGTTCGCGATCTCCGTTCGCCGGTCGAGGCGCTGGATCCTACAGGAAAGAACGTCACACACCTCATTGCCGAGAGAGATCGCCTCTATCCCGCCGAGCTCCGGCTCCTGCCGTTCAAGGGCTATGCGGAGCTTCATTCTCTGACGCTCGACCTGGGCGAGCTGGAGCCGAACCAACACTTCGTTCTGCTTCTCTACGGATGGATTGACTACAGCGACTCCAGCTCCAACCTGGCGGCCGGGCAGGCCGGCGTCACCCTCACCACGCCGTATCTCGAAGTGGGGGATGAAGAGGGCCATTTCCGGATGGCCATCGAGCACATGGGGTTTCCGGCCGGTCTTCCCAAGACGATGCTCGTCGATCTGGAAGGGATCGTGGATCCCACCCATCGCCGGGTGCGCATCACGACTAGCCAGAGAATCTATTGGGATCAGATCCAGGTGGCCACTGTGGTGCCGGAGGTCGATCTCAGAGTGACCGAGCTCGCGCCCGATCGCGCCGAGCTAGGGTTCCTGGGTTATCCGGCTTCGGTCAGCCCGGATGGCCGCGCCCCCAACTTGTACGACTATTCACGCATCTCGTCGACCGAAGTTTGGGATCAACACCAGGGCTACTATACCCGCTATGGCGAGGTGCGGGAGCTGGTGGAAAAGGTCGACGACCGCTACGTCATCACCCAGCACGGTGATGAGCTCGCCTTGTTTTTTGCGGCCGATCGCCTTCCGAGCTTGCCCGCCGGGTGGAAGCGAACGTTCCTGGTCTACGCCGACGGCTTCGGAAAGGACATGGATCTGAACTCCGCCTACCCTGACACCGTCGAGCCTCTGCCCTTCCACGGCATGAAGGCCTACCCATACGTGGCTGGAGAGATGTTCCCGGTAAACGAGCTCCATCGCCTCGACCGCCAGACGTACCATACGCGTCGCATCGAGCGGAACAAGGGCATGGATGCCGCCACTCCCTAAAGACAGGTGCACTCGGGCGCCTGTTGTTTGGACCATGGTGGTAGTCCAAGGTCAGCGGGCGCGGTAGTAGGATTCGATGGCGGGCTTGCTTACTTCCAGGTAGCGCTGGAGCCCATCGCGCGCCCCTTCCTCCGCGGCCTTCCGGAGCACTCCTCCAAAAACGCCGCCCAACTCGTCGGAGCGCAGTCGGCTCACCGTGACCAGGTAGAAGCTCTCGTCGTTTGGGTCGTTCTGGTTCCTCACCAGGAAGCGGAGATCCAGTCCTGTATAGAAAAGCCGGCTGAAGTAGAGCTGTTTCGAGGCGATGACCGCCGAGCTGTTCTGGCCCTCGCCGAGGGAGTAGATGGTCACGTGGCTCAGTCTCACTACCGGGTCCAGTCCGAAGTCATTGATCGCCCAGTAGAGAAAGTCTGTCGCGCCAGAAAGCTCGGCCCTCGGGTACTCCAGAAGATATCGATGGAGCTCCGGGACGTAAGTCAGAATGTAGTCCGAATTCTCGAGGAGCCCTTCGAACTGCTCTCGAACGAGAGTGGGTCTCTTGTTGTCTCGGCGGATTCCCAGCGCTTGGTTGCCACCTTGGCGGTAGGCGGTCAGGAATTTCAAGGCGAGGTCGCGGACGAGAGATTGAGCTTGCTGGCTCGCTTGGGGGCTGGTCCAATCGACTTCCGTCTGAAAACGCGTGATCCCCTCCTCTCCCAGCTTCAAATCGCATTTCCCGATGCGACACGTGGCGAGGGCGGCCACGTCCTTGTCCGGGAGCACCAAAGCCTCCAAGTCTTCGGGGCGCGGCGGATCGCTGACTTTCTTCAGCGGCCCGAGGCCACTCTCGAAGCGCTCGATGTCCTGGTACATTCCCAAGAAGAACTCCGTGGAAGCTCGGAAGAGCGCGACGCCTAGCAGGGCCACCTCGCTCTCCGCCGAGGTGTGGAGCGTCTTTACCACGACACTCCC